>JAGCPA010000103.1 GCA_017642445.1 Spirochaetia bacterium | reverse complement strand
AGGTTGAAGGACTGGAAAATAAAGCCTATGACATCATGGCGCAGCTCTGTGATCTCCCGGTCCGAGAGGCCAGAGGTCTCCTGTCCGTTTATTATCACCTTGCCCTGGGTTGGGACATCAATGCAGCCTATCATGTTGAGGATTGTGGATTTGCCTGATCCAGAAGGGCCGATGATTGAGACAAAGTCTCCTTCGTCTATGCTGAAGGAGACCCCTTTGATGGCTGGCACCAGGGTTTTTCCGAGATGATACGATTTTCTGACATTCTCCAGTTTTATAATAGACATAGAATCCTGCTTTTCTTGTCTATTATAACAATATTTATTATATTTTAGCAAGGTAAAGATTTGGACAGGAAGAAAACTGTTGCAGGACAGCTTATAACATATCTCTTCTTCTATCGTATCCTTATGGCTTTCCTTGCCCAGTTTGTCATTTCCCGGTTCACAATCCTGGGAGATGTAGGTGCTTTCCTCTATGGGCTTCCTCATGAGAAATACGGCACTCTTTCCATGATGCTGGATAAGTTCGGCTGGAAGCTCCTTTTCATGAAGGATGCCTTGGGTGTCTTTATAGTGAGCGCCCTTCATAAAGTGTTCCATTTCGAGGTTCTTACCTTCTGTGTCTGCTCTGCCATTGCCTATGTCGGCATCCGCCGTTTCCTGCTTGCTGCCGAGAGCAGTTCTAAGTACTATATCGCCCTTATCCTGCTGTGCTATTCCCCATCATTCAATATCTGGTCTTCTATCGCCGGAAAAGAGTGTCTGGTGGTGTTCGGCATGGGAATCCTGTGCGCTGAGCTGATAAAGCTTTACAAGGGAGAGTCCTTCAGACCCGGATTCCTTTTCTTTTTAGCTCTTTATCTGGTTATGGTGCTGAAGAAGCAGTATATTCCCTTTGTCATGATCACCTTCTCCTATGTGGTTTTCCGTCAGTATGTGAAGATTCCATATAAGTGGGATGTGGTCCTTCTTCTTGGCATGATTGCCGCAGTGGCTGTGGGAATGTATCTGCTGCGGTATCAGCTGGATGAATATTCCTTCTTTGCTCAGGATGTGTTCAGGGTAAGTGCCCGCTCCACCCGGAATCATGTCTTTGAGGCTCAGTTCGACTTCTTCAGGAAGATGCCTTATCTTATGCCGCTTGCTTTCTGGGGACCTACCTGGACAGAATGTTACAAATCGCCTCTTCATTTGTTTTCTTTTATAGAAAGTGGTATAATAGTGCTGGTATTATTGTACATGCTTCGTGGTTTCTGGGGCTGAGTGCTCCATCGTTTCAGAGATTTTTACCAGTGGCTTCTGCTGGGTGCCAATGCGCTGTTTCTGCTTCTGGTTGCCCATTATGGACAGGGAATAATAAACCCGGGAGCTGCTGTCCGGTACAGGACTAATATTTACCTGCCGGTTGTAGCATTTTTTTATATTTTTGCCTATCTGAAGGAGAGAAAGGTTGAGGAATAAGATAGACAGTTCCATGATCAAGGCTCTTGTATGGATTGTTGCGGGAGCATTTGCCACACTGTTCATATGCAATTTCATGGTCTATCACGATGTCTTCTTCTGGAAGTACTTCTACCGCAGGACTTTCCTTTTCCTCACCTCTCTTGCTTTCCTGACCGCCGGTACAGCATCATTAAGGATAAAGCGGTTCTCCTTCCGGGAGCAGCTTAGCATTGCCATCTTTGTCATCACCATGGTCATGGCCCTGCTCCTTTCCTTCATCACCATCGGAAGAACCT
>JAGCPA010000102.1 GCA_017642445.1 Spirochaetia bacterium | reverse complement strand
TTTTGTATATTTATGCAATATGTAATTGAATAGAAATAATACATAAAATAAAAAAGGTGGAAACCGAAGCCTCCACCTTAAACTTTTCGAAATCTACTATTAAAAGAATCTGTAAGTTACGCTGATAGCACCTTCGAAGATTTTCTTGTCCAGCTTGACATTCTGCCAGGTCTTCTCAAAATATGGCGCATAGAAAGCACCTATGTCGACAGTCAGATCATCAAAGAATGTAAGGCCGACGCCACCACAGTAGGTAAAGCAGTCCAGGGCTGGATTCACGAAACTGTTTCCATGCTCCTTGCTGTTGTTTCCAATATGAGAATAGAAGCCGCCCAGGCTCACTGCAATCATCTTGTTGATCTGATATTCTGCGGCAAGAACTATTTCCCAAGAATCGTCATAATCATACTTTAACGGTCTCTCAGCTGTTTTCTCGGCTAAATTATTATAGAAATAATTGAACTGTGTAGCCACATAGAGCTGTGGAATAATCTGCCAGCCAAAACCAAGAGCCAAATATGCAGGAAGAACATAGTTATAGTGCTCACCCTTCTCCAGTCCTAAAGCATTTGCAAAATTACCATCTGCCTTAGTACATTTGTAATCGACGATAGCCTCGGTATGATATGTCGCAGCAATATCAATTGTCTCAATAGGCTTGAAGTGGATACTGAGAACTCCACCGGTTCCCCAGCCGGAGGTTTCGGTCTCGGCCAGTGTCTTGTCGGTTCCAAAGATCGGAGCATAAGCACCTGGATCATCATCCAGAGAAACCTTAAGTTTCTGCTGTCCATAAAGGAAGCGGACACCTGCACCTATAGAAAGGTGGTCTTCCCAGAACTGATGAGCAATACCTGTTGTACTTGTGAATACAACAGAATAGACATCCATGGAATGGCCTAAACCAGCTATAGCGGGAATTCCAGCCCGGGCTGCCATCTGTGCCAGAAGGCCCACAGTCTGTGCATTTCCGTCTTTGTACTTAAGCTCGCCGCCGCCTGACTCAACTGTAAGGCCGGTGAAGATAGCGGTCTTGTCTTTCTTCCATACAATGGTGAAATCTGGATAGAAGAAGGAAGGAACATCAGTCTTATATGTCTCGCCATTTAATTTATTTGAATACTCTTTATAAAGGAACTGGTTTCCAGCCTCGACATAAAGACCATCTTTCATGAATGCAGTTCCAGCTGGGTTATGGAATACAGCATCGGGTTTCTTGTGCTCAGTTGCCTTTGCAGGGAAGCGGGCATAGCCAGCTCCTGTGTTGATCTTGTTCTCCGCACCGCCGGCGAAGAGCAGGCCGGTACATACGATGATAAATGTAAGAACCAGTAGTAATTTTCTCATCAATAATTCTCTCCTTTTGAATCAAAATTTAAGAAAATATCCGTCATCAGAGTCCACAGACTCTTCCTCAACCTCATTTTTCTCAGGCACAGGTGGCTCTTGAGCTGCCGGTGCAGTCTCTCCTGCAGCCTTGGCAGTGAACCGCAGTGTCCGTATAGGCTTGGAACTCAGCCGCACACCAGATGCCTTAAAGCCTTTGACATGGTAGCTGTCCAGATCAAACTCCTCCTCAAGCACGCGGAGCCGTGGCGCCTTTCTATATATCAAAGTAATAGTACCATGCTGCTTTTCTGTAAGCAACAGGAACTTGCAGCCATCAGGCAGGTACTGGTAGCTCTTCTCCACTATGAACTTCTCCACCTGGAACCGCTTTATGCACACATGCTTCTTGTCCGCAGTCTGGTAGATAAGGGAGAATATAGTGTTCTTGAGGATGTCCTTGTCGGCAAGGTTGCACCAGAGCATTCCCTGTCCAACAAACATCTTCTCGGGGGCATTGATGACCTGGAAGCTTCCCTCTTTGGTCACAATCAGGAGCCTGTCGTATTCGCTCACAGCAAAAAGCTTCTCGCCATCCTTGACTCCGTAGCCCAGATAGCCGCTCTCTGCATTGTAGTTGAGCATCAGGTTCCGCACTGCAACAGCCTTGACATCCACAGTCTGGAAGCTGTTCACCACAGTCCTCCGCTTTATTCCGACTCCAGCCTTCTTCCTTGATTCGGTGAGCATCTTCTTGAGCTCCTCGATATAGCGGAGTGAATACTCCACCAGGTGAGAAAGCTTGTAGTCACAATCCTTGATATTGTTCTGGATCTCCTCGATCTGCTCCCGGTTCTTGTTTATGTCGAATAGCGAGATTCTTCTGATTGGAATCTTCAAAAGCCGCTCCACATCCTCTTTTGTGACTTTGCGGGTAAGCTGGTCTGCAAATGGTCTGAAGCCGTAGAGTACAGCCCGCTCAACCTCTTCGGCAGTCTTCTTGGTCTCAATCTTCTTATAGATCCGCTCCTCGATGAAGATACGGTCCAGAGTGCGGGCATAAAGATCTTCCAGAAGGTGGGCTTTCCGCAGCTCCTGCTCTGCACGGAGGACATCCATAAGGTGCCGTGAATGGTATGCGATAATCTCGCTCACTCCCATGATTGCTGGCAGCTCGTCCTTGATGACCAGCGAGTTCACACTTATCTTGTACTCGCAGTTGGTGTAGGCATACAGAGCGTTGATGAAGTTCTTGTTTGCATTGACTCCACGCGGCAGGTCTATCTCGATGTTGGCCTTGTCGGTGGTGTAGTCGGTGATAGATGCAATCTTGAGCTTGCCTGCCTTCGCAGCCTTGGTGATGGAGTCGATCATCATCTCGCTGGTCACAGTATAAGGGAGTTCCTCTATGATAACCCTCTTAGGATCTGATGTGTTCAGCTTGGCCCTGATGACAACCTTTCCCTTGCCGTCGTTGTAGTTGGAGACATCCATGATGCCGCCTGTCGGCAGGTCTGGATAAAGGGTAAACTCCTCCTCCTTGATGAAGGAGCTCATGGCATCCAGAACTTCTATCGGGTTGTGAGGCAGGATCATGGTGCTCATACCTACTGCAATTCCCTCGGCCCCCTGGATAAGGACTACAGGAATCTTGGCCGGGAACACCA
>JAGCPA010000011.1 GCA_017642445.1 Spirochaetia bacterium | reverse complement strand
CGATCTTTCGCAGCTCAGGCAGGATATTGTCAAAAAGAGCGGCATCATCACCTCTTTCCTCAAGAAGCACGGGATACAGGAGGCAGACTTCACAGTCAAGGAGCCGGCTATAACTGACACCACCACCGACCCGTACATGGACCAGACCAGAAAGAGAGACAAATATTTTGCAAAAGTTGTTGTATTTGTCCGGTCCTCAAATATAAAAGCAGTGAATGCAGCCCTTGCCGATTCCATCAACCTTATGGACTCAGGCATAGCCCTTTCCCACGACTACGACAGCCGGGTTGAGTACCTGTTCACCAAACTCAACGACATAAAGCCTCAGATGATTGCCGAGGCCACTCAGAATGCCCGCAAGGCTGCAGAGCAGTTTGCCCACGATTCAGGCAGCAAGGTAAGCAAGATCAAGAGGGCAAGCCAGGGACTCTTCTCCATCGATGATGCGGCACCTGGACTTCCGGAGCGCAAGAGCGTGCGTGTTGTCACCACTGTGGAGTACATCCTTTCTGATTAAAAGTTCTGTCCTAAATTATATTTTGCATAAATATTTTTTATAAAACAGCTTTTTTTGAAGAAAAAATTTGACATATATAAAATCTCATAATAAAAATGTTGTATGAAAGATACCATTCTGGCTGTATTTATCTGCAGCCTGCTATTGGCAATCAACTTACTCATCCTCTTCTATTCCGAAAAGAAGGAGCATATCCATGCTGCCCAGGAAGCCCTTCTCAAGGATTCCCACCGTGCTACTTTCGTAGTTTCATCCCAGCAGGACAACAGCTTCAGGGAAGGTCACAGCATGCTCTTCGACTACCTCCAGGCCTCCATGCTCTACAACCTGCGTGCCATGAAACAGGATGTCTACACCGACACCATCAAAGATGTGAAAGTCTCCAACTACAAGCGTCACCGCAGACGCCGCTGGCTATATATCCTGCTCCACCCTCAGTGCCTGCGTAAACCATATCTCTACACCCACCAGCAGCGCCGCCGCCAGATGCAGAAAGGAATCCAGGCGTGATTCAATTTTGACAACTTAACAACTTGACATCTTGACAAGTTAGAGCTATAATATAATCATGACACAGATGACAGTTGGAGAACTTAAAGCTCAGTTTTCAGAAGTATTGGAAAAGGTTAAGCAGGGCGAGACCGTGCAGATTCTCTATGGCCGCAACAAGAAGCCGGTAGCACAGATTATGAACATGGAAAAGCCCAAAAAGAAGCGCAGGATCCTTGGTACTTATGCTCATTTAGGTCCTTTCACAGAGGTGGATGATGGTAAAATCACACTCGAGGAGTTCTTCGGGGTGAAATCTTTAGATGAGGTTAAACCGCTGCCATGAAATACTTGCTCGATACCCACGCATTCATCTGGAGTTTTATGGATACATCCAAGCTTTCGAGAAAAGCTTTTTCTGAGGCTTCCGACACAAACAACACAATATATGTCAGCCCCATATCATTCTGGGAAATTGCCATAAAACACCAGCTGGGAAAGCTTGACTTAGGGAAAGTGAACATACTGCACCTACCCAATATTGCATCAGAATATGACTTCTCAATTCTACCTCTTGATGTTTATGACTATGTGTCTGTGCATAATCTCCCACTCAAGGAAAACCATCGCGATCCATTTGACCGAATGCTTATCCACACCGCTATCCGGAATAATCTTATCCTCTTGAGCGGCGATAAGATGTTCCAGCAGTACGAGAAGGACGGCCTCCAGCTGCTGTGGTGAAGAAGGAGAACTTGTGATAAATCGATTCAGAGAACCACAGAAAAACTACTTTGAGCAGGCCTGCCGGGAATTACGGAACGGCAGAAAGACCAGCCACTGGATATGGTATATTTTCCCACAGATAAAGGGCTTAGGGTACAGCTATAATTCCAACTACTATGGGCTTAAGGATATAGCAGAGGCTAAGGAATACCTGGCAGATAAAGAGCTCCACGACCACCTGATACAAGCATGCCAGATACTTATAGACCTGAACGCTCCTGATATTGAGAAGGTCATGGGCTATATCGATGCAATAAAGTTGAAATCTTCCATGACCCTCTTCTACCTTGCCAGCAAGGATGAAATCTTCAAGCAGGTACTGGATATGTACTTCGGCAGGCAGCTGTGCCAGAAGACAGTGGAGATGGTGGGGAGAGAATGATTTTCTTGCTTTTTGCCAAATAATTCTTTTCAAATTAGACAATTTATATAATAATAAATTAGGAAAAACAAATTATGGCGGTAAAAAAATCACAACTTTATAGTTCTCTCTGGGCAAGCTGCGATAAGCTGCGTGGAGGAATGGATGCTTCCCAATATAAAGACTATATCCTTACACTTCTGTTCATAAAATATGTATCAGATAAATATAAAGACGACCCTTATGGTGCTATTGCCATTCCTAAAGGTGCAAGTTTTGAGGATTTAGTTGCACTTAAGGGTGATAAAAATATCGGGGAGAAAATCGATATTCTGATTGCGAAACTTGCGGAAGCAAATAATCTTACTGGAATAATTGACAACGCCCACTTCAATGATGAGGCAAAAATAGGAAAAGGCGATGAAATGGTTGATAAACTAACTGATTTAATTGCTATTTTCCAAAAACCTGATCTAAATTTCAAGAACAACCGTGCGGCTGATGATGATCTTATAGGCGATGCATATGAATATCTTATGAAAAATTTTGCTACAGCAAGTGGCAAAAGCAAAGGTCAGTTCTATACACCTGCAGAGGTAAGCCGCATCTTAGCTACTGTAATTAATATCTCCAAATGCAAAAACAGAAAAGCGACTATATATGACCCTGCCTGCGGTTCTGGGTCGCTGCTGATACGTGCGGCAAACGAAGCACCATTTCCATTAGCAATTTATGGACAGGAAAAAGATATTTCCACAGCAGGTCTTGCAAAAATGAATCTTGTGCTTCACAACAAGGCTTCGGGAGAAATATTTGCAGACAGCACTTTCTCAAATCCAGGTTATAAAGATGATAACGACGATACAAAACTCAGGAAGTTCGATTATATTGTAGCAAATCCGCCATTCAGTATGAAAAACTGGATGGACGGTTTAAAAGAATACGGACGATTTGATGATTATGATGAAATGCCACCAGAGAAAAACGGAGACTACGCATGGCTTTTGCACATTATCAAGTCAATGAAGAACAACACAGGAAAGGCGGCAGTTATTCTTCCGCATGGAGTTTTATTTCGAGGAAATGCAGAAGAATCAATCCGTAAGAACATAATTGACCGCCACCTTATAAAAGGAATAATCGGGCTTCCTGCAAACCTTTTTTACGGAACAGGGATTCCAGCCTGCATCATCGTGCTCGATAAAGAAAACACTGCCAACCGTTCCGGCATTTTTATGATTGACGCAAGCCACGGCTTTATAAAAGATGGAGACAAGAACCGCCTTCGCGAGCAGGATATTTACAAAATCGTAACAATCTTTAATTCAATGACAGAAGTCTCAGGCTTCAGCCGTTTTGTTCCATTTGCAGAGATAATCGAAAAGAACGCCTACAACCTGAATATTCCTCGCTACATTGATTCAAGCGAAAAAGAAGATTTGCAGAGCATTGAAGCACATCTTTACGGCGGAATTCCGCAAGAGGATATTGATAATATTCCTCACTTTTGGAATTTATTTCCGAATCTAAAAAAACAAATGTTCGGAGAATATTCAAAAGGTTTTTATAAGCTTCTTATTAATAAAGATGATATTCATAAGACAATCTGTGAAAATGCTGAATTCCTTAAATACAACAAAAAGGTAAACGAAGAATTTGAAGAATGGAAAAAATTTGCAAATCCAATTCTTACTAATTTAAAATCTACCGATTCCAACAAGCAGGTTATTTTAAAGCTTTCAGAAGAAATTATTTCAAAGTTTGCAAAATTTGAATTGTTAGATAAATATGATGTTTATCAGGTTCTTCTTGCCTACTGGAATGAAATCATGAATGATGATGTTCTTTTAATTATCTATGATGAATTAGGCTATGCACTTGCCAAAGACACTTATGAAATAAAAGAAGAACCTAAAGAGACCAAAAAGAAAAAGAAATCTTCAAAGAAAGAAGAAAAACCTAAAGAGCCAAAAGTGATTGGTTGGGAAGGACGTCTTATTCCAAAACAGGTTGTGCTAGACACATTCTTTATAAACGAACAAAAAGAAATACAGGATGAAGAAACAATACTAAGACAGACAGAAAGTGAACTTGAAGAATTTGTAGAAACCAATTCTGATGACGAAGGTTATTTACGAGATTATATAAAAGCAGATGGAAAAATGGAGCAAAAGAAAATTACTTCTCGAATATCCATATTAAAAAAAGAAAAGAAAACAAACAAAGAAGAATACATAATTCTTTCAAAATACTCAGAATATGATAAAGCCGTAAAGGCTCAAGATAAAAAGATTACTGGCCTCAAAAAATCATTAGACGAAAACTGTCGCAAACGCTACGACACTTTTACAGACGAAGAAATAAAAAATCTTCTTGTAAACCGAAAATGGTACAAAGCAATCCAGGACGGAATTCAGAATCTGTACATCACAGTTGCAAATCATCTTACAAAACGCATTGCTGAACTTTGCGAACGCTATGAAAACACCCTGCCAGAACTTACTTTGCAACTGGAAAAACAGGAAGAAATTGTGTTTGAACATCTTAATACTATGGGATTTAGAATATAAACATGAATAATTCAACTATATCCAAGACAGTTTCACCAAACCCTTTAGATGAGTACCTTGTCGCTTACTTTGATTTATTAGGTTATAAAGATTTCTTCAAAGCACAACCCAACCAAATACCTATTTTTTTAAATTCAATTAATGATGTAATACAAAAAGTAAAAAACAATATTGAAATACCCCGTAAATCACAAATAATATCTAACAATATTCACTTCGATATCTTGATGAAAATATTTTCTGACAATATTTTACTTTGCTTAAAAACAGAATCAACAAATATTGAAATAGCCAAAGTTCTAACTTTTATTTCTATAATTGCTGAAATTCAACGCAAATTCACTACAGAATATGGACTATTCTTGCGTGGTGGAATAACCAAAGGATCCTTATCTTTCAATGCTGATTTTGTATTCGGACAAGGATTAATTGACACTGTTGAATTGGAAGAAAAAGCCACATATCCACGAATAATTTTTTCAACCGAAATTTTGGACTATCTTTCAAGTTTGCAAGATAAAAATCAAATTCCCGTTCCAAACGCTAAAAAGTATTTTGAAAGCTGGCAAAAATCTTTAGTAATCAGTTCTCCCGATGGATTCCAATTTTTAAATTATTTAGGGAAAATCAAGGTTGATAATCCCCTCCCAGAAAGTATACTTAGCTCTTTGTTAGACAAATTAAAAAAGGTCTATCCCAAAGACTATGAACTATTATATTATGAAGTTTATAATCAAGAAAAGGCAATAAAACTTCATAGAAAAAAACTCGTTGACAATCTAGCAAAGTATGGGAAGTATGATGACATACAAACTGATAATAAAAAAAGTGCAGAAACCAGAGAAAAAATATTAAAGAAATATCTTTGGGTTTTGTCATATCATAATCATATATGTGACACCTATAATTACCCACAACATATAATTTATGGACTATGCAATTGTGATTTCCGTTTTTTAACAACAACCATATCAGTTGTTGAAAATAATGCAGCAGAGGCTCTCCATGAAGCAAACTGAAGTTGGATTGATTCCTAATGATTGGGAAGTGAAAAAACTTGGAGATTTATTCGAAATGAAAGCAGGGGGAGATGTTGATAAAAATCATTTTTCTCCCTATAAAAACAATATTTTTAAATACAAAATTTTTTCTAACGGGCTCGGAAATGAAGGTATTTATGGTTATACAGATTTTCCGAAATACAAAGGAAATGCAATAACAATAACGGGGCGTGGAACTGTTGGCGTCTCAATGTATCGAAAAGAAGATTTTGATGCAGTTATAAGACTCTTGGTTTTAAATTCTAAACATGAAAAACTGACAGATAACTTTTTCATCTCAGAGTTAATAAATTCCACAGTAAAGTTTCCTAATGAGAGTACCGGTGTACCGCAATTGACTGTACCGCAAATAAAAGATATTCAAATTCCTCTTCCTCCTCTTGCTGAACAAAGACAAATCGCAAAAGCACTTTCCGATGTAGATTCCGTCATCAACACACTTGAAAAACTCATCGAAAAAAAGAAGAACATCAAGCAAGGCACAATGCAACAACTTCTCACCAGCAAAAAACGCCTTCCTAGCTTCGCCACAACCACAGCCACCAAACAAACCGAACTAGGCGAGATTCCAGCAGATTGGGAAATGAAGAAATGCTATGATCTAGAAATAAGAAATGGTGAAATGTTAAAATCAGCTGACTACAAAGTAGGAAATGTCCCTGTTATAGCTGGTGGTAAAAAACCTGCTGGATATCATAATAAATTTAATAGAACTGGAAAGACTATTACAATTAGTGGATCTGGTGCAAATGCTGGATATATTTCATATTATTCAATTCCGATTTTTGCTTCAGATTGTTCGACTATAAATGAACAAGAAGGCTTTTCAATTGATTATTTGTATTATTCTTTATTTTTTAAGCAAGATAAAATATATAAATGTCAAGCAGGTGGAGCTCAGCCTCATATACATGAAAAGGATATTAAAGATATTAGCTTTCTTGTCCCAAATAATATTTTAGAGCAAACAGCTATCGCCATTGTTCTTTCCAGCATGGACAAAGAAATAGAAACTTTAAATACAAAATTAGAAAAATACTGCAATCTCAAAATCGCAATGATGCAACAATTGCTTACTGGGAAGATTAGGTTAATATCCTCCAAAGCAAACGAAGCACTATTTGAGAAAAAACAACATACTACGAATCCAGCTTTTAAAAGATCTGTTCTTGCCGCTGAAATTGTCAATCGTTTGTATAATGAATCAACATTTGGTCATGTAAAACTACAAAAACTTATTTTTCTAGCAGAAAAAATATGCGGCATAGATATAGATTCTTCATATCATCGTGACGCAGCTGGACCTTACGATAACTATGGTATGCGTTCAATTGATTCCCAACTGAAAAAACAAAAATGGTTTTCTGCCGAATTCACAGGAAGTGGTTATCATTATAATCCGCTTGAAAAACAAGGCGGACACAAAAAATATTTTGAGCGTTATTTTGCTGACAAGAAAGATACTTTTGATTTAATTATCCAAACATTTAAACCCCTAAAAACAGAGCAATGTGAGATAATTGCTACACTTTACAGTGCATGGGAAGATTTCCTTAAAAAAGGTGTAAATCCAAATGATGAACAAATTATTACAGATGTTCTGACAAATTGGCATGAATCTAAAAAACGAATCCCCAAATATCGTTGGATTAACGCATTATCATGGATGAAAAACAAAAACTTCATACCAACATGAGAATAATTATGGAACATATATTACAGAAGGCTATTATGTAATTGAGAAAAAATAGATACACTTATTATACACCTTTAGGTAGATGGTTTTTACAGATATTGCAAACAAAAATATTAAGAATTTGCCGTTTGTCTTAATATTTAGTATCTTATTAATATGGGTAATAAAATTTTTATTTCGTACAAATACAAAGACTCTGATGTTTATCCATTGAAAGGAATACTCGATGAAATTCTTGAACCAACTATTGTACGTGATTATGTAGATATTCTCCAGCAAAAACTTGAGCTTGAAAATCATATTAACAAGGGAGAGAAAGACGGGGAAGATTTAAGTGATTTTAAGGACGAAACAATTGCCTCACATTTACGCGATAAAATTTATGATAGTTCAGTAACAATTGTTATGATTTCTCCAAATATGAAAGAGTCTGGCAAAGAAGATGACCAATGGATTCCTTGGGAGATTTCATATTCATTGAAGGAAATCAACAGAAACGACAGAAGGAAAACTCCCAATGCTATAATTGCTGTTGTGTTACCAGACAAAAACAATTCTTATAACTATTATATTCAAAGCAACAACTGTTATCATGATTGCACTTGCAGAACTTTGTACACCGGACGACTTTTTTCAATTTTAGCTAAGAATATGTTTAACACACGATATCCAAATTATAAGAAATGTCCATATAAAAGCCCAATTTTTCTAGGTGATGAATCATATATTCAATCTGTAAAATGGCATGATTTTATGAATAATCCCAATTATTACATTATGAAGGCTCTGGATATCAAAACGAATTGGGATAAATATGATATAGTTAAGCAAGTAAGTTAGGAGTTTTAATCATGACAGAAGATGAACGTCTGTACTTACAATTTTTGCAAAGCAATATAGCAAGAATGAATTCGAATTCTGCCCGTACAAAAGGTTGGTGTATTGCTATTGTGGCAGCTCTTTTTGCTATATTTGCAAATACTAAAAATGATTTATTCATCCAGATTTGTTTCATTCCAAGCGTTTTATTTTGTTTTTTAGATACTCTGTATTTGCAGCAGGAACATAAGTTTATTAGAATGTATAATGACTATATACATGGAAAGGAAAATAGACCAAAAGTTTATGAAATGCCGATGAAATCTTATGAGAGAGGTTTTTTTGGTTTTTTAAAAGCCCTAATTTCATGGTCAGTTGCACCAATTTATGGGTTTTTATTGCTAATAATAATTGCAATCTTTTATCTCTAAATCGCCAGAAAATAATTCCACAAAACGCCGAAAAATTTCTTTACAAAACGCCGAAAAAGTATAATAATATAAAATATGAATAAATACAAACCCCGTATTGTAGATGCCATTTTACAGGATAAACTTGAAGCAAAGGGTGCTGTTCTGATAGAAGGCCCTAAATGGTGTGGAAAAACAACAACAGCCATTCAAAAGGCTGCGAGCATCCTGCATATGGACAACCCGACAACTAAAGAGCAGAATTTAGGGCTTGCAAAACTTAATCCACTTAGGCTCCTGAAGGGCAAAACTCCCCGTCTTATAGATGAATGGCAGTTAGCACCCACCCTATGGGATACTGTCAGATATGAAGTTGACCAGCGGGGAAAAATGGGGCAGTTTATTCTTACAGGTTCTGCAGTTCCACCGGACACAAAAGAAATAACCCATTCAGGTACAGGAAGATTCACTTGGCTTATGATGCGGCCTATGTCGTTATTTGAATCTGGCGAGTCAACTGGAGAAGTAAGCCTAAATGATCTTTTCCGGGTCGGCAATGTTGTTGACGGAGAGAATAAACTTGATATAGAAACTCTTGCCTTCTTGGTATGCCGTGGCGGATGGCCACAGGCAATAGACCTTGGAAAGAAAGCAGCGTTGGAACAAGCTTTTGATTATTATGATGCTGTAGTAAAATCAGATATAAACCGCGCTGATGGGGTTTCAAAAAACCCTGAGCGTGTTAAACGTATCATGCGTTCCTTTGCCCGTAACCAGGGAAGTCAGGTTGCAAACACAGTAATTGCAAATGATATCCTGGCAAACGAAACAGAAAAAATTAACGAAGACACAGTACACTCATATCTGGAAGCCTTAAAGAAAATCTTTGTAATTGAAGATATGCCTGCCTGGAATCCTAACCTGCGCTCAAAATCTGCAATAAGGACTACAGACACAAGATATTACATAGATCCATCTATTGCAGCTGCAAGCCTTGGAATAGGGCCAGATGACTTATTAAACGACCTAAATACATTCGGATTGCTTTTTGAGACATTGTGTATCCGAGATTTGCGGGTCTATGCCGATAGTATAGGGGGCACTGTATATCATTACAGAGACAGCTCAGGGCTTGAATGTGATGCAGTAATCCATTTACGGAATGGTCACTATGGTCTTGTTGAGGTTAAGCTTGGAGGAGATGATCTTATCAAAGAAGGGGCAAAAAATCTCCTCAAATTGAAGAAGACAATTGATACCACAAAAATGAAAGAACCCTCTTTCCTTGTGATTCTAACTGGAGTTGGGCAATATGCTTATTGCCGTGAAGATGGTGTTTTTGTCGTTCCAATAGGTGCCTTAAGGAATTAGGAGGCTTCTATGTCCATCAATTCTGCACATCCAGAACGCGATACTCAGAACCGCATAATATCGTTTTTTCAAAAAGATCTGGGTTATATTTATCTGGGTAATCTTGAAAACAACAAAAATAGTAATATCCGCTGGGAAGACTGGGAGCAATTCCTTTCAGCTTCTGGTTATAACAATGATTTTATATCATCCATCCGTGGAGAATTCAGCAAGGAACTATTGAATTCGGCTCAAAGTCCTTACCAGACCAATAAAAATATATACAGAATCCTGAAATATGGACTTAAAATTTCAGAACATTCAGGAGAAGCGCCAAAAACTATTTACTTTATCGACTGGGAACATACTGAAAAGAATTCATTCTATATCGCCGAAGAAGTCACAGTATCAGAAAATATAGATAAACGTCCTGACATTGTTATCTATATAAATGGTATTGCAGTTGCAATAATCGAGTTGAAAAAAAGCACTGTTTCTGTTGCCGATGGTATACGCCAAAATATTACAAATCAACGGGATCAGTTTATTCAAAGATTCTTTGCAACCATTCAAGTCTGTGCCGCTGCAAATGACAGCGAAGGACTTAGATATGGAACCAGCGGAACAACTGAGAAGTATTATCTTGAATGGAAAGAAGATAGCTTCCACGACCAGTTGCAAGATAAAGATGCATTGGATAAAGAAATTGAGCAGAAGTGTTTGAAACAAACTAATCTGCTGGAAAAACAACTTTATCGCCTATTCCAGAAAGAACGTCTTCTAGATATTATCCATAATTTTATCATCTTTGATTGTGGGATTAAAAAAATTTGCAGATACAACCAATTTTACGCGGTAAAACGATGTCAAAACAGGATTGCTCGAAACCAGGGTGGTATTATCTGGCATACACAGGGTAGTGGCAAATCCCTGACTATGGTATGGCTTGCAAAGTGGATTTTGTCGAATATCAAAGAATCAAGAATTCTTATCATAACCGACAGGGAAGAACTTGATGAGCAGATTGAGAAAATTTTCACTGGCGTTGACTTGAGTATTGTCCGTTCCTATAGTTCAGACAACTTAATTTCAATGCTGGACAATTATGAAAGACTTATGTGTTCACTGATTCATAAATTCGGCCGCAGGACTGGAGAAGTAAGTGACCTTGACTATGAAAAATATGTAGAAGAACTTAAAAAGACAATTCCACCTGGATTCTGTGTAAAAGATAAGGTGTTTGTATTTGTTGACGAATGCCATAGAACAAATTCAGGGAAGCTTCATATTGCAATGAAATCTATCATGCCAGATTCGGTTTTTATAGGTTTTACAGGCACTCCTCTCCTTAAAGTGGATAAGGATCATCTTACTACAGCCATCCTGTTTGGTGGTTTTATCCATACATATAAATTTGATCAGGCTGTTTCAGATGGAGTTGTCTTAGACTTGAGATATGAAGCACGAACTATCCCGCAGGAT
This sequence comes from Spirochaetia bacterium, assembly GCA_017642445.1. Lineage (GTDB taxonomy): Bacteria > Spirochaetota > Spirochaetia > CADAEX01 > CADAEX01 > CADAEX01. The sequence goes on along the minus strand of JAGCPA010000011.1, from coordinate 9,187 downwards.
ATTAAAAGCAAAGACAAAATAGATGCATGGTTTGATTTAAAAACAAAAGGTCTTATGCCAAAGGCAATCACCGCGCTGAAAAAGCAATGGACCACACTGCAAAAACTGTATAGTTCACGGGATCGTCTTGAGAAAATTGCCCTGGATATCATTTATGACTTTGGAACAAAACCACGTTTGATGAATGGCCGGGGAAATGCCCTTCTTGTTGCTGGCAGTATTGCAGAAGCCTGCCGCTATTACGACATTTTCCAAGAAAACAATTTTAAAAATTGTGCAATAATTTCATCATATCAACCAAGTAAAGGAGAACTGCGGACTGATTTTTCCAGTACAACCGAGGACTCTGAAAACTGGAAGAAACAGAAATCATATCTTAAAATGCTGGGCTTAGACTCAGATATAAAAGTAATGGACAACAATTTCTACAACAAGATAGAAGCTTTTGAGAAACATGTAAAGGAAATGTTCATAAACGAACCAGCAAACATGCAACTTCTTATAGTTGTCGACAAACTTCTTACTGGTTTTGATGCCCCACCCTGCACCTATCTTTATATTGATAAAACAATGCATGACCATGGCCTTTTCCAGGCAATATGCCGTGTAAACCGTCTTGATGGAGAAGACAAGGATTTTGGTTATATTGTTGACTATAAGGAACTGTTTGGAAATCTGAAGGATGCAGTTAATTCATATACCGGCGGGGCATTAAGCGGCTTTGATGATGAGGATGTATCTGGTCTTCTGAAAAATCGATTGGAAGAAGGGAAAAAACGGTTTGAACATTTATTACAAGAACTTGATACTCTGACAGATGATGTGCAATATCCTCGTGATCAACTGGCTTTCAAGCATTTTTTCTGCGGAGAAAGTGGTACAGTTAATCCAGAAAACGATTCCGCCTTTGCAAAACTCAGAAGCAAAATGTATCATCTTGTCTCAAGTCTTATCCGAGCCTATGCAGAACTTAAACCAGCATTTGATGATGTTGGTTACTCAAAAGAACAGCAGGATAAATACAACAAAGCAGTAAAAGATTATGCAAGCTTGAAGGATGAGATAGGCCTTTCCAGCGGAGATTTCATTGATCTGAAAAAATATGACAATGATATGCGCTTCCTGATTGACCATTATATCAGTGCCGATGAATCTGAACAGCTTGGAAATATGAATGACTTTACCCTTTTAGACTATATCCAGAAGAAAAAGGAAGAAGACGAGAAAAACTCCGTACTGAAAAAAGACAAAAAATATACTTCTTCTGATAAAAATGTTGCTGAAACAATTGAGAATAACATCAGAAGAAAAATTATTGAGAAAGCCCCAGTAAACCCAAAGTATTATCAAAAAATATCTGAGTTATTCAAAATATTGATCGAGGAGCGCAAAAAAGAAGTAGAAACATACAGGCAGATGCTCCAAAAATACAGTTCCCTTGTTATGGATATAGATTACCCAGATAGAAATGATATTCATCCTGAGAATATACAGACAAGTGCTGCCCTTTGCGCTATTTATGATAACTTTGGGCAAAATGAGCAATATGCATTGGCACTGCACAAAGCCATCCTTGAAAACAGACAAGACCATTTCCGAGGTGATCTGATAAAAGAAAGACAGATTAAAGGTGCAATTTATAAGGTTATTTGCAAGTTTAAAGGAGACATTTGTTCACAAAATGAAATGATGAAAGAAGTTGAACAAATATATTCTATCGCTAAAGAGCAGGAAGAATACTGATGCAGATAACAATTAGTGGAATTGATATTCAAGTAATAAAAAAAAATATCAAAAATATGCATCTATCAGTAAAACCGCCCCTAGGAATGGTTGTCATCTCTGCCCCACTTATTATTTCAATGAAATCCATAGAAAGCTTTGCTCGTTCAAACCTTAGCTGGATAATTAAACAAAAGGAAAAATTTGCAGGGCAACCTCGTATGACAGAACGGCAGTATATCAGTGGAGAAACTTATTATATCTGGGGAAAACAATACTATCTTGTCTTCCAGAATTCCCATAGAAACTATTTTAAACAGGAAGGCGATAAACTTTTCCTTGGAATGAGGAATTCCTCAACTACTATACAGCGACAAAACTTTGTAAAAGAAGAATTAAGGAAATTGTTGAATAAACAGCTGGAACGGTTGGTTCCAAAATGGGAAAAAACAACTGGATTTTATTGTAATTCTTATAAAACAAGAAATATGCTGACACGATGGGGAACCTGTAATGCAAAAGCAAAGCGTATTTGGATAAATCTTCAGATGGTAGGAAAGCCCTTGGAGTGCTTGGAATACATTATTCTACACGAACTGGTTCATCTTAAAGTATCCAATCATGGTTCTGATTTTATTGAAATAATGGATAAATATATGCCTGATTGGAAAGACAGGAAGAACCTGCTTAACAGTCAAATTTTAGATTGTTATAAAGTTTAAAAAAGATAAATACAACATTTAATTGAATTATGATCATCAATACTGGCCAGCGCACCGATATCCCAGCCTTCTACTCACAATGGTTTGCAAACCGTCTTAAGGCCGGGTTTGTGCTGGTACGGAATCCATACAATCCCAAGAGCGTTATCCGCTATAGGCTTTCCCCTGATGTCGTTGACCTAATCGGTTTCTGCACCAAGAATCCGGCCCCTATGCTGCCCTATATGCCGCTTCTGGAACCTTTCGACCAGTACTGGTATATCACTATCACTCCGTATGGCAAGGATATCGAGCCCAATGTACCCGACAAGCTTGTGGTGCTGGAGAGTTTTAAGCAGCTGTCCAGGACTGTGGGTGCTGACAGGATGGGATGGCGCTACGACCCTATATTCATCAGCTCTGAATGGCCTGTAGAACGGCATATCAAAGCCTTTGAATATATGGCAAGAATTTTGAAAGGCTATACACACACTGCAGTCATCAGCTTTATAGATCTGTACGAGAAGACTAAGAAGAACTTCCCTTCTGTGCAGAACGTGCCTCATGAAGAACGCTTGCATCTAGGCAAGGCTTTGGTGGAGATTGCCGCCAAGCACGGTATGACTGTGCGCCCATGTGCCGAGGGGACAGAGCTTGCTCAGTTCGGTGCAGACTGCAGCGGTTGCATGACTGTATCAATGTACGAGAAAGCTCTTGGCCGCCCTCTTGCGGTTCACCGTTTTGCACCGGCCAGGAAGGAGTGCGCCTGCTACCTAGGCTGCGATATCGGTGCATACAATACATGTGGCCATCTGTGTAAGTACTGTTATGCCAATTATGATGCTGCAACAGTCAGGCACAACATGAAGCTTCATGATCCAGAGTCGCCGCTTTTAATAGGTCATCTGATGCCGGATGATGAGGTTCAAGATGCTGTTCAGGAAAGCTGGATAGATCCTAATCCAGTTCTGGGGCTGTAATTATCCCCTTCTCCAGATTTTTCCGTCCCGCTTGAAGCCCATGTGCTTGAGGTACGAGCGGTGCCAGAATGATGAGTCCGATACTGTAAGCTTGGTTATGCCTCTTTCTGCAAGGTAGCGGTACAGGTGCTTTCCTGCGGAGCAGTCGCGGTAGGCAGGTGTAGCATAGTCCACCGCCACATTGATCTCGCCATCTTCCCCATCGTTGCCAAGGAGGATTCCAGCGGCATCAGTCTTGCAGCAGATCATATACATTCTGGAGTACTGGGCATTCTTGTCGAAGTTGGGGAAAAACTTGCGTATATTCTTCTCAAACCGGTTCATGAAGTACTGGTAGAAGGCCTCGTCTGTACCGACAGGCACCACAGAATAATCCTTCTGCACCTTGAGAAGCCTATACAGGTTGTACAGGTTGATAATCACCAGGGAGAAGTTCATAACTGCTGTCGGATAGGACTTGATGATAAGAGCATAGCAGGTGAAGATAAGACTTCCGATAGTGTTGATGATCCTGAGCCTGACCACCGAGGTCATGAGCATGGAGACAACAACAAGGAGAGATCCGAAATAACCGATAAGTTCTATAATCATACACCTACCATACCCGAAATTTTAAATCATAACAACATAGCCGTTGTCAGCTATCCGCATAAGGCGGCCACCCCAGCTCATCCGCTTGGGCTGTGCATCCCTCAGGAGCTTTGCACCGATTGCCCTGACATAGCCGGCTTTCTTCATGCCGCAGTTACCCACAAACTTTGAGCAAGTGTCCTCGATAAAGACTGCAATGGCATTTTTGTCAGCATTGTTATAGGGCTCTGCCTGGACGGAACACTCAAGGCCTGCGTAGAAATCATGAGTTGCCTTGCGGATTGCCTCCATCTGGCTGGAGAGATCCTCTGCCTTGATATTATTGGCCAGGTTCCCCAGATACGGTGTGCATGGGTCCCAATCGTGATGCTGTGTTCCCACAATCTGAACTGTGATGTTCTCCTTCCGGTCTGCAAGGTATCTTACAAGGGCCTGCTCCAGGGACTCCTTGGCCGGGTCGAAGGAAAGCTGCTTCTTTGCCGCCTCGTATACAAGGGGAATTGCATCAGGAGCAATATTGTTGATCCTGCCGTAGCATATGGAGAAAAGAATCCCGGCAGCCGCTTTTCCGAGGATATACTTTGTAAGCTGGCTTTGTCTGTTGAACACATCCCTGCGCCGCAGGTAAAGCTCGCCGGCCAAAAGGGTATCGCCAGATTCCACTGCATCAAGGAGCGGACCTACATGTGTAAGGAAAGAGATGACATCTGGGTTGGAGACATCTGCATCTTTAAAGTATACAGCACACTTGTGGTTGAGTTTATCATCAAGGTAAGTGTAGTAGCATGGTGTGAAGTAAGGGCTTGATACAATACGCTCATAGTCAGATAAATCAGGACGCTTAAGGAATTCCTGCTTGCCCTGGTAGTCCAGCTGTCCAGTTTCGCTCATAGAGAAGCCGTAGTAGTTCTTGCCGGCCTCGATTAAAATCTGTGTCTTGTTCATAAAAACCTCCGTTTTACAACCCCAATATAAAACGGTAGGTGTGTCATACAATGACACAGCAAAAAATTTTTTTTATTTTTTTCTATTTTTCTTCAAACCAGTTCTCAAGCATGAGCGTTGAGACATCTGCAATTGCTTTAAAATCGGCTGTATTTCTTGTCACCAGTATCAGGTTATTCGCTATTGCGGTTGCCGCAATCATCATATCAAACTTTGGAGCCGGGGTCCCCTTATCTCTCAGCCTTTCCACCAGGTCAGAGTAGACAGCTGCTGCACTTGTATCAAAAGGGATTATGTCAAAAATTTTCTGAACCTGATTTACATAATATTCCTGCAAGGCTTCTCTTTTTGCTCCCTTGGAAAGGCATTTAATTCCAGATAAAACTTCTCCCCAGGTAATTGAGCTGATACATGAGAAATCTATATTCTGTTCAATCTTTCCGATTACTTTATCGTTCTTTGCAGGCTTTGACGGCTCGGAAATAATATTGGTATCCAGAAGATAGATATTCATATAGTAAAGTCCTCCGGATGCCTGATATCTGGATCAATTGTTCTGTCTCTCTTAAATATTTTATCTATTTCTTTATTGGTGAAAAGATGACCATATTTATCATGCCAATCTGTCAGCCCGGCAGAGAATAGAGCCCGCTTGGAAAACTTATCATTGGTCTCTTTATCTGTTATAAAAGCAATAGGCTTCCCATGCCTGGTTATCTGGATAGACTCTTTTCGGCTTTCAATGAGATGAAGAAAGTATGACAATTTATTTTTAACTTCGCCGACGGAAACTGCAAGCATATTATCACCTCCATATCAACTACAGAAAAAATAGCATATTTTAGCTAAATTGTCAAATTTTTAGCCAAAATATTTTTTTCTTGCGGGATGAAATTTTTACTGCTAAAGTGAAATAAGGAGGAAACCTATGAAAGAAAAATGTAAATTATCATTGGCTTCTCAGATCTTTATCGCCCTTATCCTTGCCATCGTTGTGGGTCTGTGCATGCAGAAGGTGCCTGACATTGCGTCAGAGTACATCAAACCATTTGGAACTATATTCCTGAATCTGGTCAAATTCATTGTAGGCCCTATCGTTCTTTTCTCAATCATGGCAGGAATTGTCTCCCTGCGTGATATCAAGAAGGTTGGAGCTATCGGCGGAATGACTGTCCTCTACTATCTCTGCACTACTGCAATTGCCGTAACCATAGGTCTTGTTGTGGCAAACCTGGCCAAAGACTTCTTCCCTGTCCTGGCCACATCGAGCCTCACCTATGCCGCTCCGAAGGGAAGCCAGCCTATGGATGTAATCGTGAACATCTTCCCTTCCAACTTCATCAATCCATTGTCCAGTGCCAACATGCTCCAGATCATTGTGATGGCTCTTCTGGTGGGCTTTGCCATCATACTGCTGGGCGAGAAGGTGAAGAGTGCGATTGACACTGTGAACCGGTGGAACGAGATTTTCATGAAGGTAATGGATATGATCCTGCGCCTCTCCCCTATCGGTGTATTCTGTCTGCTCACCCCTGTAATCGCTATCAACGGCACCATGATAATCGGATCGCTGGCCAAGATTCTCCTTGTAGCCTACATCTGCTATGTGTTCCACACAGTTGTTGTCTACTCTGCCGCACTGCTCCTGAACAAGTGCTCGCCTAGACAGTTCTTCAAGGAGATGTTCCCTGCCCTCGTATTCGCATTCTCAAGTGCCTCTTCTGTAGGAACACTGCCGCTCAACATGGCATGCTCCCAGAAGGCCGGCGCATCAAAAGAGGTGTCATCCTTTGTACTTCCTCTGGGCGCCACAATCAACATGGACGGAACTGCAATCTATCAGGGTGTCTGCACTATCTTCATCGCAGCATGCTACGGCATTGACCTCTCCATAGGTCAGATGATCACAATAGTGCTCACCGCGACACTTGCATCCATAGGAACAGCCGGAGTGCCTGGCGCCGGAATGGTTATGCTGGCAATGGTCCTTACATCTGTAGGACTTCCTGTCGACGGTATTGCTCTGGTTGCCGGTGTGGACAGAATCTTTGACATGGGAAGAACCACAGTAAACATCACTGGTGATGCTTCCTGCGCAGTTATTGTCACAAAACGACTTGCCGGAAAAAAAGGAGAATAAGCACTGCTATTATAAGGGGCCTGACAATCCGGGCCCCTTTTGTTATCACAAGGCCTGAGCCTAGATAATTTCCAAGCATATTCGAGATTGCGGCGGCGATTCCGACTGTTATAATCACCTGACCATGGAGCAGGAAGACAGCCAGCGCCGCCATATTTGTAGAAAGGTTTATAACTTTGGCATTGGCGTTGGACTGGGCTATTCCAAGCTTTGCCCCCACTGTGAATGCAATGATCAGGAAAGTCCCTGTGCCGGGACCGTACATTCCGTCGTACATTCCTATAATCAGAGCACAGGCCGCAGCTATGGCGACAGAGCGTTTTGTCACAGCTGATGAGCCCTCCCCTCTGTCCTTGAACAGCTTCTTATTAAGAACGCAGAATGCGGCGACAGGCAGCACCACAAGGAGCATGGTCATAAGTGCTTTCTCCGGTATAGTCATGGAGAGTTTTGCACCGATTGCAGAGCCTGTCAGACCGCAAGCCACCGCAGGAAGAGCCAGCTTCAGGTTCACCATCCCGTTCTTTAGAAAGCGGGCGACAGATATCATGGTTCCGCAGCAGGATGAGAACTTGTTTGTCCCCAAGGCGTTGTGAATAGGGAGGCCTGCCAGAAGATAGGCGGGCAAGGATATAAGGCCGCCGCCCCCTGCTATTGAATCGACAAATCCGGCCAGGAACAGCAGCGGGCACACGATAATATATGTGGTTATGGAGATCACTTCTTAGGCTCCTGGAGGAAGAAGCCGATGACAAAGGTGCAGAACGAGATGGCGGCGCAGATTATGAACATCCTCTCGATTCCCCATGCGGCTGCCGCGATGCCCAGTATCAGCGGTGATATAGTCTCGGCTCCGTTGTAGAGCACCGAGTAGAGGGAATAGATGCCGTCTATGTTCACTTTTATCTCCTTGGCTGTGTCGGCCAGGAAGGTGCTGAGGACCGGCACGGTGCCCTTGGAGAGGATTCCCATTATTATAAGGAGTGCGATAAGCAGGTACATGCTGCTGGTGAATGAGAGTGTGAACACAGTGAGCGCCAGACACAGCTCTGCCACCAGGAATACCTTCTTTACCCCCTTGAGTTCCACTATGCGGCCGCACACCATCTTTCCCAGATAGTTGCCGATGAAGAAGACTCCGGTGAGGGAGCCGATGATAGCGGTGTCAAATCCTTTAGCCTGGAACAGGAACGGGAGGAAAAGGAATAATGAAGCGACAGAGAATGCATCCAGGAAGATGGCGCTGAACAGTATCACTAGCCGCTTTGTGGGGCGGACAAACACTGAATGATGCTCCTTCTTCTCCTCCGGACCAAACTGTGCCACCTCGTTCCGGTACCGCCCTGAAAGGAGCACCGCAAGGCCTGCAGCCAGAGGGAGGAATGCGTAGATGAATGCAGTTGTCCCCCAGGAGAGCTTTGCTATCATAAAGGTAAGGAGTGCCGATAAAGCTATACGCCCGATATCGCCGTTGGCGGTGAAGTTTCCCATCTGGGTTCCAAGCTTGGTCTGGCTGGTCTTGGCCACCGCCGCAAACGCTACAGGATGGAACACTCCGAATCCCAGGCTCCCCACAAGGAATGCCAGCAGAACCCACACATAGCTTTTTGCCATGAACATGAGGATATACGAGATGAATATGAAGATCGCAGCATAGCCCAAGGTGTGGAAGCTGCCAAGATATGTGCCTAAGAATGCGGCGGGGAATGCCAGGACTACGCCCGAGAAATGGAGTATGCCGCCCAGGAAGCCGGCCTGCGACAGCGTTATGTTGATGTCCTGTGTGATGAATGGAAGAAAGAGCGGAAGACAGGCCACATAGCCGTCGTTCACCATGTGGAGCGCCGAAAGGACAAAGCCGTCTGTCAGCAGTCTCTTCCTCATGAATCCTCCCCCAAGTCGGTGGGAAGGTATTCCCTGTTTATGTTCCACGGCGCCTCAAATATGTGCTCCCGGAGCCGTCTGTTGTCCTTGGAGAGCATTGCAACTATAGGTTTCATCTTCAGACGCATGTTAGTACTCTTGTATGGACAGCCTGTGTTATAGACCGGGTATTCAAGTCGTTCTGCCAATAGACGGAGTTTAGACTCATACACCATGCACATAGG
>JAGCPA010000101.1 GCA_017642445.1 Spirochaetia bacterium | reverse complement strand
CAGATCGCAGAGCAGATCCAGACCAAGAAAGATGCCATAAAAGTGGTGCTTATCGCAGGGCCGTCATCATCGGGAAAGACAACATTCATCAGAAAGCTCTCCATAAAGCTTGAGCTTCTGGGAATAAAGACCATGCCTCTCTCATTCGATGACTACTATGTGCCGCGGGAGCTTACCCCGAAGGACGAGAACGGAGAATACGACTACGAGTGCCCCGAGGCTATTGACCGGGAGCTCCTGAACAAGGACCTTATCGATTTCTTCGACGGAAAGGAAGTGAACCTGCCCACATACAACTTCCTCACAGGACTGCGGGAATACCACAACAACAAGATAAAGCTTGCCAAGGACACTATCCTGCTGATGGAGGGAATCCACGGCCTTAACGACAACCTGACATATCTGGTGCCCAAGGAGCAGAAGTTCAAGATCTACATCTCTGCCCTTACCCCTATGAACCTGGATGACCATAACAAGATAAGCACATCGGACAACCGGCTGCTCCGCCGCATGGTGCGCGACTACAGGACCCGGGGCTACAATGCCATCGACACCCTGTCGCGCTGGCCTTCGGTGAAGTCGGGCGAGAACAAGTACATATTCCCGTACCAGAACGATGCCGACGCTGTCTTCAACACAGCGCTTGAGTACGAGTTCGGCGTGCTGCGGAACCTGGCCATGCCGCTTTTAAAGTCGGTGAAGCCTTATCATGCGGAGTATTCCGAGGCCAAGAGGCTTGAATACCTTTTGGGAAATTTCCTGAACATGGGAATGGAATTCATACCACAGGACTCTATCCTGAGGGAATTTATAGGAGGAAGTGTATATGGTCACTAATCAAAAGGTGAAGTCTGAGTATTACATGGCATGCGCAGACAAGATAATCGCTGCTATGCAGACAAGGCAGATGGAGTGTATCTATTTCGAGAAGAAGAAAGATATGCTTGAGTATCTGGAGGCAACTATCCCTGCAAAGGCCACTGCCTCCTGGGGCGGCTCCATGTCGCTGTACGAGTCCGGAGTTGTAGACCTGCTCCGGGGCGGACTGTGCAAGATCATAGACCGGGACAGCGCAAAGACACTGGAAGAGGCCCACAAATGCATGCACCAGGCTTTCAACGCAGACTATTACTTCCTCAGTGCAAATGCCATAACCATGGATGGAAAGCTGGTGAACATCGACGGCAACGGCAACCGGGTCGCAGCCCTTATCTACGGTCCTAAGACTGTGTATGTGGTCGCCGGTATGAACAAGGTGGTTAAGGATGAGGATGCTGCCATGGACAGGATAAAGAACATGGCTGCCCCTATGAACGCTATGCGTCTTACAACAGGCGCCCCATGCATCAAGACAGGAAACTGCATGCACTGCAAGGGAAGCGGCACTATCTGCTGCCACACCGTGATCACCCGCTACTCACGCCACCCAGGCCGGATCAAGGTGCTGCTGGTGGGCGAAGAACTTGGCTACTGAGCTTTTTTTTAGTATATTTAGGTGACGATTTGGGAGGAAAAATGAAAATAGGAAAAAATACTGTTGTTACATTTGATTATATCCTCAAGGACGAGGACGGCAATGTTCTCGAGGATACCGAAGGACAGGGCTCAAGCTATCTGCACGGCTACGGCAACCTGCTGCCTGCCCTGGAGGAGGCACTTGAGGGACTGGAGCCTGGCGACACACTGCAGAAGAAGCTGACTGTGGATGAGGGTTTCGGAGCTTACGACGATTCTCTGGTCATCTCTTTCCCTATTTCCGAGTTCGGCGACAACAAGCCGGAGGTGGGACAGGAGATCCTTATGCCTAATGATGAGGGCGATGATGTTATCTTCGAGGTAGTGGAGATTGAGGACGGCATGGTTACCCTGGACGGAAACCACCCTTATGCCGATATGCCATTGGATTTCGACATCTCTATCACCGATGTGCGGGAAGCTACCCCTGAGGAGATAGAAAACGGCGACATCGAGTATGATGACTGCGGCTGCGACGATGACTGCGACTGTGATGACGGGCACGACTCAGGCTGCGACTGCGGCTGCTGCCATTGAGCCGGCCATCTGACTGTCAGAGGGTGGAGCAGAAATGCTCCACCTTTTTTTGTACCTCTGGGTCGTTCTTATAATCCGGGCCGGTGGCCACAATAATATCCTCCACCAGGAGGTTGTACCCATCCAGGGTCTTTTTGACCTGACTCATCATATCCTTATAGTAAGCTTTATCAGGTGCCCCCTGGGCAAAGACTAAAAGAGCCCTCTTAGGCTTGAGGCGCGGCTTACGGCTGGCATCCTTAAGGCAGTAGAGCCGATCTATGAACATCTTGAGCTGTGCCGACACATTGCCCATATATACTGGAGACCCGATAAGAACGATATCGGAGTCAGGCAGCTCCTCGATCAGGGCCGAGATCTTATCCTCGACAGCGCACTTGTCCCCTTCCTTGCGGCAATATCCGCAGGCCTGGCATCCGTGGAGCTCCAGCCGGTTGAGGACCACAACCTTGCCGAAATATCCCTTCTCGGCCCCTTTCTCCAATATGTCCAGAAGTATGGAATTGGTCACTCCCTCCACCCGTGGGCTCCCTGAAACAGCTGTTATTCTCATGGCATCTCCAAAAAAAATATCATTTTTGATGATTATACTATGTACTAAAACAAAAAAAAAGGTTAAACTTATTGAACGTGATATAAAAATCTCTAAAAAAGGAGTCTGGCTATGCCTTGCGGAAGAAAACGGAAAAGACATAAGATTGCAACCCACAAAAGAAAGAAAAAGCTGAGAAAGAACAGACACAAGAAGTAATTGTTTCCTCTGTCAGTTTGGCAGAGACGGTTAATATAATTTAAAGGAGATATGACATGGCATATTCTATCAAGGCAGACGAATGTCTGAACTGCGGTGCTTGCGAAGGCGAATGCCCAAACGAAGCAATCAGCGAACAGGATGGAAAGAGAGTGATTGCTGCTGACAAGTGCGTTTCTTGCGGTTGCTGCAAAGACGCTTGCCCAGCTGATGCAATTGTAGAAGGCTGATCATAAACACAATATGATGGAAGTCCCCGCAAGGGGACTTTTTTTTTGCCCTCTCCTGTACTCTTCTCAACTTTTTCAAACTTTTTTCAACTTTTTTTCAAAAAATTGAAGCAAAATCAACTTTTCTGTTGTTAAGGAAAGTATGAACATAAAGACAATGCCTCCGGAAGAGAGGCCCAGAGAAAAGTTATTGTCCTGCGGAGCGGCATACCTTTCCGATGTGGAGCTTATGGCAGTGATGCTGGGAAGCGGCATAAGGGGAAAGGATATCTTTGCCCTCTCGGACGAGATTGTGAAAGAGATTGATGAGCGCGGCCTTGGAATAGGGATTGAGGATCTTCTGAGGACCGAGGGGCTGGGGCTGGCCAAGGCCACGACCCTGGCCGCTTCGTTTGAGTTCATGCGGCGGCGGCTTCTGCCCAGCGCCATGCGGATACGGTTTCCAAAGGATATACTCCCGGCGGTGGCCCACTATGCCGACCGGCCCCAGGAGTATTTTATATGCCTGTCGCTGAACGGAGCCCACGAGATCACCCACACCAGGGTGGTCTCCATAGGGCTTGTGAACCGCACCATGGTCCACCCCCGGGAGGTGTTTGCCGACCCAATCAAGGACAGGGCCGCCGCCATCATCTGCGCCCACAACCACCCCAGCGGCAGCACCGAGCCCAGCAAAGAGGACAGGGATGTGACCGAGATGATAAAACAGGCCGGCAAGATCCTGGGGATAGAGCTCCTTGACCACATAATTTTTTCTCCCAGAGGCTATTATAGCTTTGCAGAAAAGAAGGAACTGTAGTAATATAGCGGTATGGATGATAAACTGATTTTTATAAACGGATTCAGCCGGGAAGAGGTGTTCGAGATAATGCGGGCCGTAAAGAAGGTGGTCAAAGAGCCTCAGGATGTGGCTTTCTGCATGGGCACCCCCGACAATTTGTCTTTTACTGTAAAGGAGCTGATCAGCCAGGTGACCGAAGAGCACCGGATGATGACAAAGAAATGAACCACACAGACTATGGCAAACGGGCCAGTATAATCGGAATCTGCTGCAATGTGCTGCTCTGCCTGGGCAAGCTGGCGGCAGGTTATATAAGCGGAAGTATCTCGATCGTGGCAGACGGTCTTAACAACTTATCAGATGCATCTGGAAATGCAATAAGCTTCTTAGGTTTCAAGCTGGGAGAGAGAAAGCCCGATGCAGAGCATCCCTACGGTCATGCCAGATATGAATATGTGGCAGGGCTTGTTGTATCTGTAATCATACTCTCCCTGGGCTTCTCTCTTACCAAAGAGGCGGTGCTTGAGATTATCAACCCAGATCCTCCTACATTCAGCTGGCTCTCAATAATCATCCTTGTAATCTCCATAGCAGTTAAGCTCTGGATGTCTTTATACAGCCGGAAAGTCGGAGAGAAGATAGGCTCTGACACACTCAAGGCAGTAGCCATAGACAGCAGGAACGATGTCATAGCCACATCGGCGGTCCTTGCTGGAATCATATTCACCTATTTCTCAAACTTAAAGCGCCTGGATGGAATCCTCGGCCTTGCCGTAGCTCTGTTCATAATCTACAGCGGCATTGAGCTGGTCCGGGAAATGCTCTCCCCTCTTCTTGGCGAGAGCCCAGATCCAGAACTGGTAAGAAGCATAGAGGAGAAGGTGCTCAGCTACCCCAATGTGCTTGGAATCCATGACCTTATGGTGCACGACTACGGCCCGGGCCACACCTTTGCAAGCCTGCATGTGGAGATGCCTGCCGAGATGGATGTCATGGAGAGCCATGACCTGATAGACTGCATAGAGAACGACCTGACAGCAGAAGGTGTCCAGACCTCGATCCATTTTGACCCTATTGTGACCGAGGACAGCCGTGTGGCAGACATGCGCCTTGCCATAGCTGGAAAGGTTAAGGAGCTTGACAGCAGCCTTACTATCCACGACCTGCGGCTTGTGATCGGCCCAACCCACACCAATGTCCTCTTCGACCTGGTGTTCCCTGCCGGCTTCAAGGGGGATACATCCTTCGTGGTCAAAGAGGTGGAGGCATTCATCAAGAGCCTGAATAGTAAGAATATTCCTAAGATAAAGGTGGAACAGGGCTATACCCGGTAATGTCAGATATCCTGACCATCCTCTTTGGGGAGCCTGCCGAAGAAGTACAGCACAAAAGGCAGCATCATCGGAGCTGACAGCAGAAGGGCCAAAGGCTGTGATTCCTGTATACCTGCAAGACCCCGGAAGTAGGAAAGTATAAATAGAATCGGTATAAAAAGCAGACCGCTCCTGAGCGCAGAGACTATAGATGCAGAAAGCCGGTGTCCTGTGCTCTGGAACAGCATCTCGGTGGCCATGCATGGCGGCAGGATCAGAGATGCGGCGGCGTGGAGACGCAGCGCTCTCTTTCCTATGACCACAACAGAGGGGTCGTTCCTAAGAAGCCTTACCAGCTGGGGGGCAAAGACAATCAGAATTATCACACCCACCACAATTATGCTCTCTGCCGCCATAATAGTAAAACGGTAACCCTGTCTGATCCTGGAATAGCGTTTTGCCCCGTAGTTATAGGCTGACACAGGCTGAAACCCCTGCCCCACCCCGAGGGCAAAGGAGAATGTGAAGAATGTGAGCCTGGAGACAATGCTCATGGCAGCCACAGCAGCATCGCCATAGATGGCGCACTGGGCGTTGAGGAACACTGTGGTCAGGCTGTGGAGCCCCTGCCGGAGCAGGCTTGGAAAGCCTGTGGCCATAATGTTGCCCACATGGGCAGGGGTTGCCTTCAGGGCCTGCTTTATAGAAAGCTTGGTCTCTGTCTTTCCCCGCTTGAACATAGAGACCAGGATGAACCAGCTTATGAACTGGCTTATGGCGGTGGAAAGACCTGCTCCGGCAATACCCATCTTAAGGGCAAACATGAAGATGGGGTCCATGGCCATGTTGAGGACAGCACCTGTCATCATGCCCATCATTCCAAGCTTTGCCTTTCCCTCGTACCTCAGGAAGTTGTTCAGGGTAAAACTGCTGGCCATAAATGGGGCCGATATAAGGATGAAGGAGATGTATGTCTTGGCGTAAGGGGCAATGGTGGGGGTGCTCCCCAGGAACATCACTATAGGGTCGAGCCAGATAAAGCCTATTATTGTGATGCAAAGGCCGCACAGCATACAGCTGATGAAACCGGCCGACGCATGGAGGTTGGCTCTCCCGTTGTCTTTGGCCCCCAGCGCCCGGGAGAGGATGCTGCCGCCCCCCTGCCCGAACATGAAGCCGAAGGCCTGGATTATAGCCATAAAGCCGAATACTATACCCACAGCCCCGCTGGCGCTGGTCCCCAACAGCCCTACAAAGGCAGTATCCACCATGTTGTAGAGGTTGCTCACCATCATGGTTATGATGCTCGGGACTGCCAGCCTGAGGACAAGGCCCGAGACCGGGGTATCTGTCATTCTGTCGTTCATTTTGCCTTTACATTGTCAGGGCCAAAGTCCATGAACTGGCATCCATATGGAGTCCAATCAACATCTTTCAGCTTTCCAAAGAATATTGCATTGCTGTAAAGAAGTGCTACCGGCGGGTTATCATCCCAGATCTCAAGCATCTTCTTAAAAGTAGCCCGTCTTACAGCCGGATCAGTCGCAGATTCAAGGATACTGCCCTGCTCGTGGAAATCAGGAGCCTTCCAGTTATTCTTAGTTGTCGAATCCTGGCTTGGTTTAAAAGTTCTCCAGAGACCGGACACTGGATCTGGGAACAGGCCATTGTGGGAAGTGTTCCGCATATCATAGGTTCTAATGCCATTGGCATCGGTAGCATTGACCTGTGACCAGTTTTCGCATACCTGGATCTCTACATTGACTCCGATCTTCTTCCACATCTCAACACAAGCCTGTGCTGTATCAAGCTCAACTGTATAATAGTCCTTGAGAACCCTATATACCAGTGTCTCTCCATTATACTTTGACTGCGCCAGCTCTTTCTTCGCAAGCTCCACATCATAGATAGCCTTCGGATGCTCCTTGATGTACATATCGCCATAAACTGGCCACTGGATTCCATTTGGAACCTCTACCAAACCATTCCACAGAGTTTTAACCAGAAGCTCTCTGTCGATTGCGTAGGTCAAAGCTTTCCTCAGATGAACATCCATGTATGGTTTATGCATATTATAAACAACACTTCTTGCTGTGGTGATGGCACCTCCGACAACCTCTATTCCAGGGGCAGATGTAAGCGACGAGAACAGATCTGGAGGCACATCAGTGATTATATGGAAATCACCGGCCTGGAGACCTGCAATTCTGGCCGCAACCTCAGGAACAACTTTGAATGTAATCTTTTTGTAAGCAGGTTTTCCTCCCCAGTAGTCTTCGTTAGCCTCGAGAATCAGATGCTCTGTATCGGCAAAATCCACAATTTTATAGGGACCGGTTCCGATAGGCTTGAACTGCCATTCCTTATAATCCTGAGCATTGAAAGCTTTTCCGCTGATGATAGAATATGACGGGAGGGAAAGAATCTGCTCCAGAGTCGGTTCCGGCTTTTTTGTGATTATTCTTACTGTATAATCATCTATTTTCTGGACTTCCTTGAAGTTAGGGAAGTTCTTATCCTTTCCCATGATGGAGTCTTTGGAGAAAGGTCTTCTAGGGCCAAACAGAGTAAGAACATCATCTGCAGAGAACTCTGAGCCATCATGGAATTTAGCTCCCTTTCTCAGATAGAGTTCCATTGTGGTGTCATCAATCCTCTTCCATGACTCAGCAAGACCCGGCTCGGTGCCAGTATTGTTCCTATAGTCAATTTTAATAAGGGTATCATACATATTCATGAATACCTTATACATTGCTATAGTCTGATTGGAATTATCACCAGGATCCAGAGTTGCCGGCAATGCTGGAACTGCAACAACTATTTCTTCGACAGCCTTGCCTTTTTTCTCCCCGCTTCCGCCTGCATACAAACAGAATGCGACAGACAGCATTAAGCACACTAATAATGTTTTCTTCATCTTTCACTCCTCTACCATTACTTGATATTTAAATATTTAATCAAGCGCAGAATATCAGCAGCTGTATGATGTAAGTTTTCTGCACTGAAAGTACAGCTTTCGGCCAGGGGAACCGGCAGACGGTTTATTGTGAAAACAGAGGTGACACCCTGCTCATAGGCGCCTTGAATCTCTGAATCCTTTACTCCGCCTACTATGGCAATCACAGGTTTATCCTGCAGCTTTGCCCGGCCTGCAATACCAGATACTACTTTTCCGCACAAACTCTGGCCATCTAAAAGTCCTTCTCCTGTAAAAATATAATCTGCATCCTTTATCAAGGAATCGAAGTGGACAATATCCAGCACCACCTGAATTCCGGGGAGCAGCTTTGAGCCAAGGAAGGCCAGCATACCGGCCCCCATAGCCCCGGCGGCACCAGCACCGCTTGCGGTGCTCACCGGATACCCGGTGTCCCTGTCAAGGAGAGCGCCCAGATGCCGGAGCCCGGCATCCAGCTCTTCCACCATGGCAGCATCAGCCCCCTTCTGGGGACCGAAGACATAGGCAGCCCCGGTCGGCCCATACATAGGGTTTGTGATATCGCACATGGCCTGTATCTCGATGCCCTTGAGGAGGGGGCTTTTAGTGTAGTCGATGCGCTCAATCCTTGACAGGGTGCCGCCGGTGGGTACAAACTCCTGCCCTGCCCCATCGTAGAACTTTATACCAAGGGCAGCGGCCAGGCCGCAGGCTGCATCGTTGG
The DNA here is from genome assembly GCA_017642445.1 of Spirochaetia bacterium. Lineage (GTDB taxonomy): Bacteria > Spirochaetota > Spirochaetia > CADAEX01 > CADAEX01 > CADAEX01. The sequence continues at coordinate 13,704 of JAGCPA010000101.1, read as the reverse complement.
TGCAGGAACCTCCAAGCCCCACTATTATTCTCTTTATTCCCCGCCGGGCAGCATCCAGAATCTGTTCCCCGACTCCGTAGGTGGTAGTCTTCAGAGGATTCTTCCTCCCCTCCGCCATAGGCAGCCCGGCACAGGAGGCCATCTCGATCACCGCAGTACAGCCATCCTTAAGAATGCCATAACTGCAGTCAACATCTTCAAAGAATGGGCCCTTTACCCTGACAGGCACAGGAGTGCCACCCACAGCTTCCAGAAAGGCTGCTACAGTACCCTCGCCTCCGTCTGCCACCGGAATGGAGATAACATCAGAACCGGGGAAGATTTTTTCAATCTCTTCCTTCAGTATTGAGCATATCTGCGAGGAACTGAGGGTCCCCTTGAACGAGTCGGGAATCAGGACAAACTTCATTTTATTCCTTCACCATAACTGCCACACCGTCGGGAATGACAGTCACACTATAATTATCTCTCTTGATAAGGGATTTTGCAAGTTCAAAAGCTTCTTCCAGGCTATGGGCCGGCATCAGGTGCATATCCTTAACCATCTGGTCCGGACAGGATGAGACAAAAATGACAGTGGCCTTAAGGAGCACCCGGGCCAGAATCTGGGACTGCCACTGGTCAGGCTCGGTCTCCTCCGGCTTACGCATGGAGAAAGTCTTAAGCATATTGGTAAGAGACGGTTCGTCCCTGAAAGTCTGGTAGAAAGCCGGGGCACCATGGCCATCCACCGCCTCGGCGCACATGATTATGACACCACCATTCTTTACCGAAGCCTCTGCCGCAGTCATTCCCTTGACAGCCTGGTAGATGTTCCTATCCATGGGGTAGCCGCCGTTGGTGGTGACAACTATGTCAGCCTTAACTGCATCGGTCTGGCACTCCTTGATAAGGAAGTCGGTTCCCACCTTATGAGCCGCACTGCAGTCCCCCGCAACAGCAAAAACCGGCTTGTGCTCTGCATCGACTATGACATTGACTATGAAAGCCAGCTTTGCCTTCTCTGCAGCATAGAGCATATCCCTGTGAATCGGATTATCCTTTAAAAGCCCGGTGCGGGCATGGTCGGAGGCGATGAACCTATAGTTGTGGTTGTAGGAGACTGACTCCCGGCTGGCAACTCCAGGCAGCACACTTTTGCGCCCGCCGGAAAAACCTGCGAAGAAATGGGGCTCGATAAACCCTTCTGCCACCAGGAGGTCGGCCTCCACTGCCAGCCGGTTCAGCACAAGACGCCCACCCGAGGGGAGCTGTCCTACATAAACCAGGTTGGCTTCATCATCGCAGTCGTGAACCACTATTTTCTCATTCTTTACAATCTCTTGGCCGAACTTCTCCTCCAGCTCCTCTCGGGTGGTGGCCCGGTGCAGGCCGGTTGCTATGAGAATTGTTATGTCGGCACCTGGGTTTTTGAGCCTCATCTCTTTGAGTATCTGGGGCATGATAATCCGGCTTGGGACGGGCCTGGTATGGTCTGAGGAGATTACGACAATGCGTTTTTTACCGGCCGCCAGGTCACATAACCGCTTGCTTCCTATGGGGTGTGTCAGTGCATGAGACACCAGTTCCTCGGGCCCAGCTTCCGGCACATATTCATGGAGATGCGGCCGCAGTATTCCGGCAAGATGCTCCTCTGGCACCTTAAACTCAAGGCTTCCCTTCCCGTAAGGCAGTGCAATGCTTCTCATGCATCCACCAGCCCTATATGGATTGCGTATTTGATCAGCTCCACCATGTTGCTGCAGTTGAGCTTCTGCATTATGTTGGTGCGGTGGTTTATCACAGTCTTTGAGCTTATGCAGAGCTCCTTGGCGATATCACGGATCTCCCGTCCCTCGGCCAGAAGCCGCAGAATCTCCTGCTCTCTGGAAGAAAGGGTGTCGTAGGTGCTGTCCTCAGGCTGCTCCAGATCCTCCTCCGGAGAAATCAGGCTTGCTATCACCTTGCTGCTTATACGGCTGTCCACATAAGTCTCGCCGGAGATCACCTTCTTGATTCCCTCCATGATGCTCTCCATATCAGCCTCTTTAAGTATATATCCCTTGGCCCCAGCCTTCAGCGACTCGGTTATGTAGATGACCTTGGAATACATGGAAAGCATCACAATCTTTATGCCAGGGTTCTTCTGGAGAATCTTCTTGGTCAGCTCAATGCCGGAGGCACCGTAGAGCGAGATATCCATAACAATAAGATCGGGATTAAGCGCCATGGCCTGGTCAAAGCCTTCCTCGCTGTTTCCTGCCTCGAAAACCTGTTCTGCTATATTTTTCTTTAAAAGCTCGGCGCCTATACTGGCTCTGATAGCCGGGTGGTCATCCACCAGAAGAATCTTCTTAACCATTCTCTTTTCCTTTGAACGGAATCCGTACGCTTATCTTAGTCCCCTTGTTTGGCTGGGAGTTGACTGTAAAGGTTCCATTATAATATTTTACCCGCTCCTGCATACCGTAGAATCCGATATGCTCCTTGGTCAGGCTCACTCCTATGCTGTTGTCAGGAAGCCCCACGCCGTTGTCTGCCACAGAGAACATGACAAAAGGATAGGAGTAGATGAACTTCATTGTCACCTTGGTGGCCTCCGCATATTTCACCACATTGTTCAGGATCTCCTGAAGAACCCGGAACATGCTGATTCGCAGATCCTCGGGCAGCGATATCCTGTTGAAGCCGGTGCTCGATATCGCAAGCTGTATATCCTTGGCCATAAGGATCTCTGCGGCATAGCTCTTGATAACATCCACAAAATCCTGCCCCGACTCGCTTGAAGAGATGAACGGAATCAGGTTGAAGGAGATATCCCGCGCCTCATCTATGATGGCTGAGATCTCACTTGAGATATGTTCCTTATGGCTGTCCTGAACCTCCGTGTCGGTGTAGCCTTTGAGCTCCCGGAGCCGATGAACAAGGCTGTCGTGGATATCCATGGCAATTCGCTTCCGCTCGTTATCCCGTATGCTGAAGATAGCTTTTGTCATCTCCTGAAGCTTCTCCTCCTGCTCAAGCCTGTGCTCAATCCTGGCATTCCTTAAAATGGCAAAAGAGGAAATCAGCATAAGAATCACAACAATGGCATAGGATATCAGAAGGCTCTGCCGCTGCTGCCTCATATAGACCTGCTGACAGAAGTGGCGGAGCAGGCCGAAGAACCGGTCCATCTCCTGGGTGTCCCGGGCAATCCAGAGTATCAGGGTGGCAAATTCATTCAGGTTCTCGCCTGCCTGCAGAAGTCCGGTAAGCTTGTACTGGACGTTCTGCCAGTTGTAGACCAGCACCTGCCTTATATCCTTTACCAGAGGATACTGCCTTTCTATCATCCTGAAGGTCTGGTCGTCAGAGATACGGGCCATGGAGAAGTCGAACTCCTCAAAGTCATGGATAAGCCGTTCCCGCTCTGTTATGTGGTTAGGTACCGGCGAGGAGAGATAGGAGAAAACCGAGGTTCTCATGATAAGCCAGTGCTCGTACATGCTGGTGACCTCGGAGTTCTTTACTATGAAGCTCTCCTGGCTGAAGAAGGAGGTGGTGATGGTGTAGACAACTATGCCTATGAGTATGGCCTCAAAGCACAAGAGCACTGCCATTTTCTTGAAATTCTTGATGCTGATTACCATCCAGCTCCCCCACCGAATAAAAAACCTTGTACTACAGTATACACCATAATACAAGGTTATGTCTAAAAGGGAGAATTATTTTTATTTACACCAGCGGTAAATAGCCACTGCCAGAACCTTGATGCCCTTGATGTAATCCTCAAGGCTTATGCATTCGTCTGTGCTGTGGGCCATCTTGATGTCTCCTGGTCCGTATACGATCGCAGGGATGCCGCCCTGGTTTCCGAAGTGACGTGCGTCACAGCCGCCGCCCAGCTGAGTTATCACAGGCTCCTTGCCAAGGACATCGCGGATAGCATCCTCGGTAAGAGTCTTGATCTCCTGCTTGTCAGCAGGGAGCACATATGCATCGTCGTAGTGCTGGAACTTGATTACCGGCGGATTTGCCTTGAGCCATGCATCGTCCACGTTGAGCACTGCATCCTTGAGCATCTTCTTCACCCGTACTATTCCATCCTTGCCTGTTCCAAGGCCAGGAGAGAAGTAAGCTACACCGTTGATCACACATTCAGCAGCTGTTGCAGTTGCATATGTGCCGCCCTTGATTGTGCCGATGCATAGTGACATCATGGTTTTTTCCTTGTTCAGGCCTGTCTCCAGGGCAATCATGCTGTCCACAACCAGGGCTGCCTTCTCTATTGCGCTTATACCGAAAGGCTTGTTGTTCTGCCACCGGGAGCCGGCATGGGTCTCATGTCCCTTGATCCGCACTTCCCAGTAGACACCGCCGCCGTTTCCATCCAGGATGACGTTCCCACAGGGGCCTGAAGGCTCACATACAATAGCTGCATCTGCCTTGTAGCCGGCTGCGATATTGCCAAGTGCTCCGCCACCTGCATGCTCCTCGTTCACTACAGTCTGGAACATAAGGTCGCCGGAAAGAGGAACCTTGAGGGCGGTCAGAGCTTCAACTGCTCCTACCATTGCGGCAACACCTCCCTTCATATCCACAGCTCCGCGGCCGTAAAGGTAGCCGTTCTCTATCTCTGCTCCAAATGGATTGTGCTTCCATTTGCTTAGATCACCTACTGGAACTGTATCGATATGACCGTTGATGATAAGGGATTTTCCGCCACCTTTTCCTTTCAGGTTACCAATCAGGTTAGGCCTGTCCTTGTAGGATTTAAGCCTGTCATATGGGGATGCCATAAGCTGCTCGTAGGTGAACTTATCCTCGGTCATAAGAGGCATATCCAGCCCCTCTTCACCTATGGAAGGAACCTGTGCAACCTCGGGGAACAGCTCGAACATCTTCTTGACATCAGCCTCCACCAGCTCAGTCTCAAAGCCATAGCCGGCAATTTTGTCACGCACAAACTCCTGAGCCTTCTTCTCATAGCCTGTGATACTGTTAATTTTCACCAGGTCACCTAGGAACTTGATGAAATCCTCCTTGTGATCCTCAACATACTGTACAATCTGCTGTTCAATCTTATCCATGTCAAACTCCATTACACCAGCGGTAGACAGCCACCGCAAGAACTTTTATTCCCTTGATATAATCATCAAGCTCTATATACTCATCTGTACTGTGTGCCATAACTGCACTTCCAGGACCATAGTAAATAGCAGGAATTCCACCCTGGTTCCCCAGGTGCCGCGCATCACCGCCGCCGCCGGCAACAGTAACTCCCGGCTCCTTGTCAAGCACATCCTTGATGCAGCCGGCAACTTCCTTCAATATAGCATCCTTGCTGCCATCCAGCTTGTATGCATCGTCATAGTGCTGGAACTTAAGCTCTGGCGGATTGGCCTTCAGCCACGGGTCGTCCACATTCATGACAGCATCCCGGATAAGTTTCTTCACCTTATTTATACCGGCAGGTCCTGTCCCCAGTTTCGGGAAGAAGTATGCCACACCGTTCATCACGCACTCAGGGGCTGATGCGGTGGCATATGTGCCGCCGTGCAGCTTGCCTATGCAGAAGGACATTAAGGTCTCGTTCTTGTTCACCTCGCTCTCCATCTTGAGGAGGCTTGTGATAATACATGCGCTCTTCTCATTGGCGCTGACACCGTAATGCTCTCCATCTTTCCAGCGGGCACCGGCGTGGGCTTCCCTGCCCTTTATCACAACCTGCCAGTAGACACCGCCGCAGGATCCGTCCTGGATAGTCTGGCTGTTGCCGGATGGCTCAACCACAATAGCTGCATCAGCGGTAAGCCCAGCAGTCACAGCACCCAGAGCACCACCTCCGGCATGCTCCTCGTTCACCACAGACTGCATCATAAGGTCGCCCTTAAGCTTTATGCCAAGCTTCTGAAGGGCTTCAACTGCAAATACCATGGTGGCAATACCGCCCTTCATGTCCACGGTGCCACGGCCGTACATCTTGCCGTCCTCTATCTCTGCACCGAAGGGGTCGTGCTTCCATTTGCTGGCATCGCCCACTGGAACTGTGTCTATGTGGCCATTAAGAATAAGGGATTTCCCGCCACCAGTTCCTTTGATGCGTCCAATCAGATTGGGTCTGTCCTTGTAGGATTTGAGCCTGTCGTAGGTGGAAGCCATGATCTGCTCGTAGGTGAACTTGTCGTCAGTCATCAGAGGCATATCCAGCCCCTCTTCTCCTATGGAAGGAACCTGGGCAACCTCCGGGAATTTCTCGAACATCTTCTTCAGATCCGGTTCAAGGAACTCTGTCTCTGCACCGAATTCTTCCATCTTTTTCCTGACAAACTCCTGAGCTTTTTTCTCATAGCCTGTTATACTGTTGATCTTCACCAGGTCACCGAGGAACCTGATGTATTCTTCCTTGTGCTCATCAACATACTGCACAATCTGCTGTTCAATTCTGTCCATATCAAATTCCATTGCACCAGCGGTAGATAGCCACCGCAAGAACTTTTATAGCCTTGATATAATCATCAAGCTCGATATACTCATCGGTACTGTGTGCAAGAAGCGCAGTACCAGGGCCATACACAACAGCAGGGATTCCACCCTGGTTCCCCAGGTGACGTGCATCGCAGCCACCGCCGGCAACCTTCACCCCAGGCTCCTTGTCAAGCACATCTCTTATGCAACCCTTTACGGTCTGCATCACCGCGTCCTTGCTGCTGTCCAGCTTATATGCATCATCATAGTGCTGGAACTTGAGCTCCGGCGGATTTGCCTTCAGCCACGGGTCGTCTATATTCATGACTGCATCACGGATAAGCTTCTTAACTTTGTTTATGCCGGCAGGTCCTGTCCCCAGCTGCGGATAGAAATATGCAACTCCATTTATCACGCACTCAGGGGCTGATGCTGTGGCATATGTGCCGCCATGGAGCTTGCCCACACAGAAGGACATGAGGGTCTCATCCTTGTTCACCTCGCTCTCCATCTTGAGAAGGCTTGCAATAACAAGGGAGCTCTTCTCGTTGGCACTTACTCCATACAGTTCTTTTCCTTTCCAGCGGTAGCCGGCATGGGCCTCACGCCCTTTTATCACAACCTGCCAGTAGACACCGCCGTTGGAACCATCTTCCACCATGTAGTTGTTTCCAGAGGGCTCAACAACAATAGCTGCATCTGCAGTAAGCCCGGCAGCAACAGCCCCAAGGGAACCGCCGCCGGCATGCTCCTCGTTCACCACAGACTGCATCATAAGGTCGCCCTTAAGTTTTATACCTAGCTTCTGAAGCGCCTCTACCGCAAATACCATGGTGGCAATACCGCCCTTCATATCCACAGAGCCGCGGCCATACATCTTGCCGTCCTCTATCTCTGCCCCGAAGGGGTCATGCTTCCATTTGCTCCTGTCACCTATAGGCACAGTGTCGATATGGCCGTTCAGGATAAGCGACCTGCCGCCGCCGGTACCCTTTATACGCCCTATAAGATTGGGCCTGTCCTTGTAGGACTTCAGCCTGTCATATGGTGAAGCCATAATCTGCTCATAGGTGAACTTATCATCTGTCATCAGCGGCATATCCAGGCCTTCTTCGCCTATGGAAGGAACCTGGGCAACCTCCGGGAACTTCTCGAACATCTTCTTAAGATCCGGCTCAAGGAACTCGGTCTCCACACCGAATTCTTCTATCTTTTTTCTAACAAACTCCTGAGCATCTTTCTCGTAGCCTGTTATACTTGGAATTCTTACTAAATCCTGCAGGAAAGCGATATAGCTCTCCTTGTGTCCGTCAATATACTGAACAATCTGACTCTCAATTCTGTCCATTTTAAAAACCCTGAGAAAAAACAACCCTGTGCTTTCACACAGGGCTGGAAAGTTGAATTACGCGGCAACTGCACTCTTTGCTTTCTTCTCCCTGAAGTATCTGGTCCAATGCAGGAATGCACCAGCACCGAAGAGAACTGCCATAGAGGCAAGAGCGTACTGCTTGAATATGAAGAAGCTCAGTGTGCACAGAGTGAACAGAACCATCTCCACAATATTCATTTTTGTCATCCAGAATTTCTGTGGAACGATAATCAAAGGGAACATAAAGAGCATGAACTCAATTACATTCTTCAATACCTCCAGGAATGGAGCGTTGAACAGAAGTCCCGGCCAAATTACGAACATGAATGGCAGAACGTAGATGAACGGTGCCATTGTCATGGCGGTAAGACCAACCTTCATCGGCCTTGCTCCGGCAATACCGGCTCCAACATATGCAGAAAGACATACTGGAGGGGTGATTGCAGAAAGAATAGCCACATAGAATACGAACAGGTGTGCGGCAAGCATAGGTGCGCCCAGCTGTACAAGAGCCGGAACACCGAGAGCTGCAAGAACGATGTATGCTGCCAGTGTAGGAAGACCCATTCCAAGGATTACACACATAAGTGCTGTGAATGCTAATCCAATGTAAAGGTTTCCGTTGGCAACAGCCAGGATTCCATATGCAAGTCTCTCACCGAAACCTGTCATAGACATAACTCCTACGATAAGTCCACATCCGACGCAGGAGGTGGTTACCGGAATCATGATCTTGGATCCAAGAGCCAAGCCCTTCAAGATCTTTCTTATTCCCACTCTCTTTGCCTTGAACGGCAGATAGCTGACAATCAGGGCTACGATAGAGTACATAACTGCGAACTGGGTACTGAACTGCAATGCCAGCAGGATAACCAGTACAGTGATAGGAATAAGCAGAGGAATAACTTTTTTGAGCGATTCCTTGAAATCTGGAAGCTGGTCTTTTGGAAGCCCAGTCATTCCCTGTTTTCTTGAGCGCACATCAACTACAAAGAACATACAGGTGAAGTAGAGCAAAGATGGCAGGAAGGCTGCAATGCAGACTGCCCAATAGGTGTTTCCTGTATACTCTGCGATTACGAATGCAGCTGCACCCATAATTGGCGGCATGAACTGTCCTGCAGTTGAGGATACTGCCTCAATTGCAGCAGCCACATGGCGCTTGAAGCCCATGGAAATCATAAGCGGAATTGTCACAGAACCTGTGGTCGCAACGTTACCGCTGGCACTTCCGGAGAGCATGCCCATGAAGCCGCTGGATACTACAGCAACCTTTGCAGGTCCACCGGTAAGGTGGCCTGCAATGGCTTTAGAGAAATCCATAAATAGGTTTGTGGCGTCAGAAATTTTCAGGAATGCGGCGAACAGCATGAAGAATACAATCTGGGTACAACCTGTCGACATAAGGTCGCCCATCATTCCCTCGGTTCCGATTACAATCTGGGTCACCAGATCTCTCGGGGTGAATCCCACATGAGCAAAGAACCTTGGCATATACCGTCCGAAGAACGAATAAAGGAGGAAACAGGCAGCTATGATTGCCATAGCACTTCCGATAGACCTTCTTATTGCCTCCAGGGTAAGCACAATGAAGCTCATGGCCAGGAACACCTCATAATCAGCAACCTGTGGGAATATGTAGAGAGCTACCCAGCGCTTGTTTGCCCATACCGCGATAGCTACAACCAGTGCTATCAGAATCAGGTTGAGAACCGTCTCCACCTTGTTGTTCTTGAATATTCTTGATGGATATACAATGAAGATAATTGTATACATCAGCAGAACATGGAGCGGTCTCTGCCAGTGCGGAGGAAGCGCAAACGCAAAGATCTCGAATACAGGAATACCAGTTGCCAGGACTCCGAAGACAAAGAGGAACTTCTTGATCCAATCGTGCTTGAAAAAAGCGGTCACTCCCTTGAAATCGTCGTCGTCATAGATGTTTATACCCATCTCTTTTTCGAGTTCTTCAAGCTCTTCTTTGTTGAAAGTTTTTGCTTCAGCCATAAACTATCCCTTATTTGATGATTCCTTTCTCCTTGAAATATTTCTCAGAACCTGGGTGCAGTGGGAATGGAAGGTCACCCTTAGGATTGTTTCTGTTGATGTAAGGAACGTTGCTTGGCAGAGCCTCTTCGAGGAACTTCCAGTTTTCCCACCATACTTTTGTGAACTCGTAAGCCTGGTCAGCTGGGAGTGTGTCGAGACATGCGATGAAGTATGGAGAAATGAACTGCTGCTCATCTGGAACGCCGAACTCGGAACCGAACTTCTCAGATGTGTAGAATGGATACTTCTCGATGAACTTCTTTACGTTAGCATCATCTGTAGGAAGGAATCTAACCTTTCTTGCAGTTGTGATCTCTTTCAGTTTTGCATGGCCATGACCGAATGCATAGATAAGACAGTCTGCCTGTCCGTCGATGAACATTCTGGTAGCATCGTTCTTCATGATTCTGTAAACTCTGGAGTTGTCTGGTGTAACACCAACCCAGCTCAGAAGGTCCATGAATGCGATTCCAGAAGGCTCGCCTTCTACGTATGTTGCAATACTCTTGCCCTTAAGGTCAGCAAGTGTCTTGATGTTTGTGTCTGCACCAACGATTACGTTGAATACGCCAGGTCAGATTGTGAACAGGTTGTTTACAGCAACTGGAGCTGTCCATGGATCTTTTCCTTTGAGAGCTGCATAAGCTGCCTCTGCGTCTGCAAGACCCAGCTGAGCCTTTCCGTCCATCATAGCCTTGATACTCTCGTTGGTAAGTCCAGGTGATGCACTGTTCATAGCAACATACTTTGTGTTGTCAGAAATCAGTTTTGCAAATGCAGCACCGCAGGCATACCATGAGCCACCGATTGATGATGACTTGATTACGATGAACTGCTTTCCACCGTCAGCACCATCGCCCTCTCCCTTCTCTTTGCTTCCACCAGCAAATACCATGCCAGCTGTGAGAATGAGAACTAAAGTAATCAGTAATACTTTTTTCATTTTTCTCTCCTTTTTGTATTTATATACATTATATATGATAAAACCCCGAATTTCTGCCGTAAATGGGAATTTTTCCCAAATTCCCAAGGGTGGAAAACATTTTCCCGAAAGGTTTACAGAAGTGCCCGGAGCCGTTATAGTAAAGGAGGAGAATCATATGATGAACGACAAGATAAGCAGGCTGGGGCTTCTATTTATTATAGTGGGCTTCTTCATGCTCTGCGTCAGCTACGCCATAGAAAATTTCGACATATTATACTCTGTCGATCCGGGCTATCTGTCAGCCCTGGGCGGATTCACCCTCACCACCGGCATGCTCATCCTGGCTGTCACCGGAACCATCTATATCCTCAAGATGCTGGTCAAGCGTTTTACCCGGAAATAAGAACCACATTGACAACAAAGCCTGCTTCCCCTAAAATATTATGCAACTGCGGGCGTCGTATAGTGGTAATACCCAAGCTTCCCAAGCTTGTGTCGGGGGTCCGATTCCCCTCGCCCGCTTATTTATTATGACTGGACTGGTAATGGAAGGCGGAGCCATGCGGGGTATGTTCACCGCCGGCGTCTGCGATGTGCTTATGGAGCACGGCATAACCTTTGACGGCGCAATCGGTGTCTCGGCCGGCGTCACCTTCGGCTGCAACTACAAATCGCATCAGATAGGCCGCGTGATACGGTACAACAAGCGTTTTGCCAGCAACTGGCGGTACTGCAGCCTCCGTTCCCTTTTCCTCACAGGCGACCTGTATGGCGCTGACTTCTGCTATGTCAAAATCCCTGAAAAGCTTGATCCTTTCGACTATGAGACCTACCGGAATGACCCCATGCGCTTTTATGCCGTTGTCTCCGACTGCATGACAGGAGAACCTATCTACAAGGAGCTTAAGACCGGCGACAGGAACGACCTTGAATGGATGCGGGCCAGCGCAAGCATGCCACTGGTCTCGAAGCCTGTCAAAATTGATGGGTATACACTTCTGGACGGAGGGATGACCGATTCTATCCCCCTGGCCAAATTTCAGGAGATGGGCTACCAGAAGAATATCGTTATACTGACCCAACCAAAGGATTTTATAAAAGAACCAGATTCACTCATAAAGCTTATGCGTCTTTCTCTGCGTAAATACCCTAAGCTGCTTGCCAAGATGGAGGACCGCCACATCGCCTACAACAAGCAGCACGAATATGCCATACAGCAGGAGAAAGAGGGAAAGGCAATAGTGCTCTGTCCTGAGAAGCCTCTTGGAATATCGCGGATCGAGCATAATCCTGATGAGCTCCAGCGCTGCTACGATGCAGGCCGCACAGTGTGCCAGAAACGTCTGGAAGAGATCCACAGCTTTATATCCTAAAAAGATAAATACTTACAACATAATTATTTACAAAAAAGTTTCACATTTTTATTAAGTTTCTCTTGCGTTACTATTGACATATTGGTAACGGTATAGTAATGTTGGAAATGTAAACAGAAACGTTGGAGAAACATTACTAGGGGTGTAAAATGAGAAACTTTTGGATAACAATCAAAATAATGGCTGCCGCAGCTATAATGAGCGCACTTTTCTGCTCATGCAATGTATCCGGCGGATCATCTTTTGCCCCATCAGCCCCAGAAGAGACTGCCGCAACCTCTTTCAAGAGCAGTGGAATCGGCTCTATCGTAATCGACAATATAAAAGTAAAGACAGTCTCTGAGAATGACATGCTCACAGTTGAGTTTGGCAAAGTCGGCAACTACAGCCCAGTGGATTCCCTTGAGCTAACCGGAACAAAGGCAGATTCTTTTACCCATTTCTCTGCCGAGTTCTCGGATGTTGATGCGGGAACCTACTGGGTGAAGTGCATATACACTGATGGAAGGAAGGAGGCGGCCATTTCCGCCACAACAGTTGAGGTGAAGGGATCAGAGACAACATATGTATCTGACATCTCTTTAGAGCCAGGTGTATTCCAGACAGGCAGTCCCTTTGTGATATTAGGCCCAAGATATTTCGGAATCTCAATCGGAACAGAAGGGAATATAACAAAGATAGACCGGAACCAGGAGCTCAGGATCAGTTGCTCTGCTAACGAAGGAAGCGAAGAAATCGGCTACTGCGCTTGGTATATAAATGGGAAGAAGGTTGCAACCGGCAAGGACTTCATCTTCTGCAGAAGCGTATCTGGAACTTACACAGTAGTCTGCATCGCCACAGACAATGCGGATAGACCGCTTTACTCCGACAGAGACCAGATAGTTATCAGCGTAAGATAAAAACTTTTTTATCGCCGGCGTCCGAAAAGGCGGTCGGCCGGATTCACCCTGAACCGGATCACAAAATAGAGATAAGCAAAGGCAAAACCCCCAAGATGAGTCAGATGGGCAACCCCTGCGTTGTAGCCTGTGAGCTGGTAGACAATCTCAAGGACAGTATAGCCAAGTATCAGCATCCGGGCCGACATAGGGACAATGCCGAAAAGGAACACGGTGGAATCGGGAAATATCACTGCATAAGCCAGGAGCACTGCAAAAAGGGCTCCGGATGCACCGAGAAGGAAGACGCGGAAATAGCCGGTGTTCACATAGACAAAATAGGAGAATACACCTGCCAGGGTGCCGCAAAGGAGGTAGAACAGGAGGAACTCCTTGCTGCCGACAGACTGCTCCACCGCTGTGCCGAAGAAGTAGAGACCCAGCATGTTGAAGAAAAGATGGCTGAAGCTGCCGTGGACAAACATGTAGGTGACAAACTGCCAGTACATGTTGTGATGGGCCACATTTATCGGATTCATGGCAAGGTATGATGCAAGCCGGCTGTTCATGGAGGTGAGCAGGAACACAATCACATTTGCTATGATTATATAGAGACACCAGTTCTTGTAAACATATCTGAATCTGGTGGAAAGAAGGTCGCGGATCTTCATCTCT
>JAGCPA010000100.1 GCA_017642445.1 Spirochaetia bacterium | reverse complement strand
GTCTGGCAGTGGGGCTTATCCTCAAGCTGCTCCTGCGCAGGGAGAACAAGTTCTCTGTCATAGTCTCTGGAATCATAGTATTTGCAGTGGGAACTGTCATAATGGCCGGCGGCTACTTTGCAGTTGGCTGCCTTATGGCCGGTGCCGGTGCGGCAGTGGTGGAGATTCCTGGAAACATAGCCCAGAACCTGGCAGGAATAGTAGGAGGATACCTCCTCTACTCTGCTGTGAAGAAAGCATATCCGCCTTTTGTGAACTTCAGGAACTGAAACTATAAAATACATATTTGTCACAGCCATCTTGTATCAAAATTATTAAAAGAATAAAATTGAAAACATGTTGGCGCAGATTTTTGCTGTTTCAATTTTTGTCATCATGTTCGCTTTCATAATCAGTGAAAAGTTTGAGCGGCAGAATATTACCCTGATAGGTGCAGCGGCAACCTTGGTCATTGTGTTCGGCTTGGGCCTGCACAGCATGGATGCGGTATGGACTGCCCTCAGTCTGGACTCCATGCTTGCAAAGAGTTTCTGGTTTGCCAAGAATGTTGAGGCGACCATAAACAGCGGCGTCAACTGGGCCACCATCATATTCATAGCAGGAATGATGATCATGGTGGAGGGAATGGCGCGCTCCGGCTTTTTCGCCTGGCTCTGCATGTGGATAGCCAAGATAGTGCACTACAAGGTCATCCCTATCTTCATTTCATTCATGCTGATGTCTGCCATCCTTTCCATGTTCATAGACAGCATAACTGTAATACTGTTCCTGGCAGCCATTACTGTGGAGCTGTCACACCGTCTTGGATTCAACCCCATCCCTATGATCCTTCCGGAGATTTTCTGCGCCAGCATCGGCGGCAGCGCCACCATGTGCGGAGACCCTCCTAACATCATCATAGGCACTTCATTAGGCTATACTTTCGGCGACTTCCTCCGGAACACAGGAACTATGGCTGGGCTCTCCCTTGCAGCTGCAGTAGTTTTCTTCTATTTTGCCTTCCGCAAGGAGCTTGACGTCAGGACAGCCTCGGTAGATCCAACCAAGTTTCCACGCCCAGAGGCAGCCATAAACTCATTCAGCGGCTTTGTGATGAGCATAATCACATTTATGATTGCAGTAGTGCTGCTGGTGACACATGCCCAGACCGGGCTTACCGTGCCCACCATAGGGGTGATAATATCGGTTATAACTTTCCTTGCCGCCCCGACTCATATCTTCCATATATTGAAGCGGGTAGACTATAAGACATTGCTGTTCTTCACCGGGCTTTTTGTGGTTATAAGCGGTCTTGAGCTAACCGGTGTGCTGGGAATAATAGCCAATGGAATCCGTGTTATAAGCGGCGACAACCCCTACCTGATGATAGGAATTGTCATGTGGGTATCGGGCATTGCCAGCGCTTTTGTAGACAACATTCCATTCACTGCCACCATGATTCCAATCATAGAGACCCTGGCTGCCACCACCGGAGTGAGCATGCATACCCTGGCATGGACACTCTCCATGGGGACCGATGTGGGCGGATGTGCCACCCCTATCGGAGCATCGGCAAATGTGGTGGGAACATCAATATGCGCAAAGGCAGGTCATCCTGTAAGCTGGGGACGGTACTGCATGTGGCTGGCCCCTGCCTCAATCCTGGCAATGGGCATCTGCACCGTCTACATCTTCATTGTCTATCTGTGATCAGTTAAT
>JAGCPA010000099.1 GCA_017642445.1 Spirochaetia bacterium | reverse complement strand
CTGATAGGCGAGACCACATACGGCAAGGGCTCTGTACAGCAGCTCCGCTCCCTGGGCAAGGACGGCTTCAAGCTTACCATGTCCAAGTATTACACCCCTAAGGATGTGAATATTAACAAGGTTGGAATCCCGCCGGCCAAAGAGATCAAGGACCGGGAGCTTACCGATGACGAGAAAGCCTCCTACAAGAAGCTGATCGAGGATTTCCGCATCCAGAAGTTTGTTAAGGATAACCCTAAGCCTTCCGACCTGCAGATCGACACATTCATCCAGCAGCTTAAGGGCGAGGGGATAGTCCTGGAGGACAGAGTAATCAGAAAGCTTATCCGCAACGAGCTTAACCTGAGCCTCGACAACCCCCCTGTATACGACCTTGAGTTTGACATTGTGCTGCAGGAGGCAGTGCGGATGCTCAAAGCCGGAGAGATAAAAGTCAAGTGAAGCAGTTTATTCTTCCTTCCTCTTTTGACGGCTCTTCCAGCGTTCTTCTGGACGAGAAAGACACCCATTACCTTAAGAATGTTCTCAGGGTAAAAGTCGGGGCAGAGCTTAAGTGCACCGCTCCAGATGGCTCAGTGTGGCGCGGCATAGTATCCAAGTTCGCTGACGATGGCTGCACATTGGAGCTTTTTCCTGCCGGCACAGATGCAGAGAAAGATGCTGCATCCAGCAGCACTGGCACCCAGGTGATACTTTACCAGAGCATGATAAAAAGCAAGAACATGGACCTGATAATAAGGCAGGCGGTGGAGGCCGGAGTTGCAGCAGTAGTGCCGATAGAGACCGAGTATTCCCAGATCCGTCTCAAGGACTATAAGAACGAGAAACCGGAGCGGTGGCAGCGCATCATAAAAGAGGCGATGCAGCAGAGCGGGACATCAATTCACACTGCAATTGAGACTATGATCAAGATAGAAGATATACCCTCTGTCTCATCCGATGAGACAGCTCTCTTTTTCCATCAGTCTCCGATAGAAAAAAAGAGCATCCACCAGTATCTGGACGGCAGCTTTAAGAAGATAAGCCTTTTCGTCGGACCCGAGGGAGGACTTTCCCAGAGAGATATCGCAACCCTTGAATCAAAAGGGTTCAAACCGGTGTATCTTGGAGAGAATATCCTGCGTGCAGAGACTGCGGCGCTCTATGCCACAGCAATTGTGAAAAATCTTATTTTAGAGAAAGAGACCTGGCAGTCTAGATAATCAGCACTTACGGGTTATAACCGGCATATCCTTGTTGCCCCGGAGCCTTGAGTAGAATAGGGCAATCAGAAAACCGTTGGCAATTCCCAGCACTCCGCAGAGGATGTTCTTTCCTTCGCTCTCTGCGCCGAAAATTCCTTTCCCGATGTAGTAGAAAACGATAAAGAGAATCAGCGGAAGTATAAGGACCAGGAAACTCTCGAACACAGTGCGGCCGGAAGGGAGCAGGAACTCAACCTCATCACCCTCGGCAAGCTCGAAGTTGTTCAGGTTCCGCACCTCGAATATGCGGTCTTTCTTTCTGCATATAGGCGATTTGCAGGCGGCGCATGCGCTGTTGGTGCCGCATTTTATAGTAACTGTCTTTCCAGAAATCTTCTGTACTACGCCACATTCATACATCTGTGTTCTCTCCTTGCTCAAACGGGCAGCTTCTGCGGATAGTCTCTATGGAGAGGGCCTTGCCCGAATCGGGGTCTATGTCCAGTATCACACCCTGCAGCTCCAGATTTTCCCAGCACTCCTTGGAGCGCTCCGGCAGCTGTGTCATATATTTTTTTATCTCGATTTCAGGCTCAAGTCCACCTACAGAGTTAAGGCTTCCGGTGCGTCCCGAGTCGGTTATAACGGCAGTTCCGCCTGGCAGAACTTTGCTGTCAGCAGTAAGGGATCTTGTATGTGTGCCTATTACTGCGCTAACCTTGCCGTCCATCATGTAGAACATAGTCTTTTTCTCAGCAGTGGTTGAGGCGTGGAAATCTACGATTATTATAGGGGTCTCGCCCTTTGCTTTTGCAGCCAGCTCAGGAAGGATCAGGAACGGATTGTTCAGATGGGTCCGCTGGAAGCCCGAGTTCCCCATTATGTTGATGACAGCTATCTTCTTGTCGCCCACAGTGTAGATACGCCATCCCCGGCCGGGGCAGTTGTAGGGGAAGTTTATAGGGCGCAGGTGCCATGGTGCCTTGGGCAGGTGCTCCACAATATCTTTTTTGAAGAAGATTTTCTCGCCGGAGGTGAGGACATCGATACCAAGCTTGCGCAGATAGATGGAGTGGGTCTTGCCAATGCCGAAACCGCCGGTTGCCCCTTCGCTTGCCGCAATGACAAAGTCCAGAGCATACTCCTCCTTGAGCTTCGGAAGGAGCTTCTTGACGCAGAACACGCCCGATTTTCCTACTATTTCACCTATGAACAGAACCTTTATACCCATCAAGGTTAAAATACCATTTTATCTATAAATAAACAAGGTGATTTTTATTGACAAGATTCTCTTGCTCCATTATTATAGGTATACTTACGCCCGAATGGTGAAATTGGCAGACACGCTAGATTCAGGTTCTAGTGACTTCACGGTCATGGAGGTTCAAGTCCTCTTTCGGGCAAAAAAATAGGCCAGCTTTCTGCTGGCTATTTTTTTGACCATACCATAGGAGGACTTGAAACCCTGCCAGCGCCGAGCAAGGGCGAGGGACGAGCGGCAGGGGGCGGGCCGGAGGCCAAGTCCTCTTTCGGGCAAAAAAATAGGCCAGCTTTCTGCTGGCTATTTTTTTTGACCATACCAAAGGAGGACTTGAAACCCGGGAGCGCCGAGCAGTGATTACAGTGCAGCCACCTGCTCGGCAGTTAGGCCGGTAACTTCCATAATAATCTCAGTAGGAATTTTCTTTACCTTCATGCCTCGGGCAGCAGTTTCAAGACCTTCTTCAAGGCCTTCTTTCAACCCTTTTTTATGAGCTGTCAAAATGCTGGACTGGTAGTCATATTCTGCTTTAAGCCGGGTCTCCTGTCTTACCCATTCGCGTTCATCTTCGCTTATTGCCATCAGTATCTCTCCCGCCTCTCGAATT
>JAGCPA010000098.1 GCA_017642445.1 Spirochaetia bacterium | reverse complement strand
TTTTATCAGTACTGTCTCTTAAAAATATAACCCACTTTTCTATATCTGACAAGGTTTCCACATCTCTGTCCCTCCTGGATAAAAAGTGTCTTGAAAGTGCTGTCCACCTTTGGATCCAGCAGATTCTTGTCTTTGGGGATGTAAATTCTCTCAGCCATACTTCTGCTCCTTTTTGAATCGATTTACTTTTATTGACAACAGAAACTTTCATTTTGCTTCAATTTTTGCAAAAAAAGTTTAAAATTCCAGCTATCTCCTTGCTGTACAACCAATTACAAAAAAGTTCGCAAAAAGTGAAAAATTTCTATAACGTTACTATTGACACAACAGAAACGGTATAGTAATGTTGGTACAGTAAACAGAAACGTTGGCGTAACGTTACCAGGTAAAAGGAGAAGAAAATGGTCATTATGAAAAAGCAGTCTCAGCAGCAGTTTGTGACCCATTATGATGCCTTTTGTGCCCTTGACTTCACATTTGTTGGTAGGTATAATTACATGTTTTTATTGGATTTTTTTATATTTAAGAAAATTCTTTTCTTTTTTTTATATATTTTTCTGCCGATAAAACGATTAGAGGTACTGTTTGATGAAGAAAACGGTCGTGATAGCGGCTGCTGTACTGCTTGCATTGCTTGCGGCAGCTGGTATCGTGATTGCGACAAAACAGAAAGACGACTCACCCCCGGTGCGTATTATTGAGGAACCGATGGATAATAATACCAACACCGATATCATCACAAATACCAACGACGGACTGCTGCAGGCCCAGACCTCGCAGATAGCAGATCTCCGCGCCCAGATAGAAGAGCTTGAGCGCAAGATGGCCCAGCAGGAGTTCGATTATACCGCACTCAAGGCCGAGAAGGACAGGCTTGAGAAGAGAAACGCAGACCTTGCAGATCAGAACAGCTGGCTACGCGGAAGAAACAACGAGCTCAGCAGCTCGGAGGGTAAGCTCCGTAATGATGTGGCAGCTTTGGGGACAGAGATTGCCGCCCTGAACGCAGAGCTTGCCCGCATATCCAAGGAGCGGGAGGAAAATGAGGCAGCATATCAGGAGGCTCTGGCCAAGATTGAGGAATACGAGGCTCAGGCTGCAGTAACACAGGCGGCCCTGGACCAGGCCAACACCCCGGGTACCCGGACAACCGAGGAAGGGGATACCATTTCCACATTCAAAACAGTGCCGCAGGGGCAGAGCCGCAATATAATAGGAATAAAAGTAGGGGATTCAGATGTAGATATAGAGGCCACTTTTGCCCTTATGCCCCATTGGTTCCTTGTTGCAGACTTTGGTGTAGCGGAAACGCCAGTTGATTTTGTTGAAGAGGAATTCCCGGGCCTCAAGGCAGACCACTCATTTATGTATACAATGCTCTTTGGTACAGGTCTTAACTGGCGTATAAATACTCTTCAGCCGCAGCCTAATTTCTATATAAGCACTATGATAGGCCCTGCCTGGTATAAATATAAAGATAAAGTAAATGACGAAAATGGTATTAACACATATCTGCTCTGGCGGTCTTCTGTCGGTTTCGACATGACTTTGTATAAGAATCTGCAGTTTACAACTGATATAAGCCTGGACTGGATGAAGGGCTTGGAACTGACACCGCGTGTTACTGTTGGACTCCAATGGAGCTTCAGCAACAGTTGGTCCCTGTTGGGAAGGAAATAAGTGAATAAAAGAATTTAATTTTTTTTATTGACAACATATAGCATTTTTAGTATTTTTGCGATGTTGGTTTTTTTATTGACTTTAATTACTTAATTATGTATAGTAATAAAGTATTATTAAGAAATATTATTATTAAGGAGTTAATAATGAAAAGAGGAAAAGTTTTGATGGCAGTACTTGTCGTAATGGCAGTGCTGTTCGCATCATGTTCAAACGGCCTGAGCGAAGGCGATGCCGCAGTGGCAAAGCTTGCGCCAGTAAACCTGACAGTCAATTTCCAGGAAAATGGGGATGCAGCTCAGAAAGCAATGAGCCTTGAACGGCCTGACGATGGTTATACTTATTGGGTAAAAGCTACTGCTACTTGGACAAGCACAACTGCTCATAACGATTTTTCAGACTGGACAAGAATTGCTTATTCAGGAGCTAATTCAGACATAGGATACTTTACTCCTGGTACATGGACATTTGATGTTCACATCATGGCCGGAAATGCAGAGGCTACTACATATGATGTTACCAAGGTTGTATATGCAGGAAGCACAACTTCTGAAATAGCAATTGGAACAGCTACTACTGTAATTCCTATCACAGTATCAAAATATAATGATTCGGATCCTACCAATGTAGGTACAGGAACAGTTCTTGTCGGACTGTCTGTTCCAGCAGCAGCAAAGAGTACTGGAGCAACTCCTGCGATTATCGCTCCTGATGTAACTATCCAGTATGGCAGTGTTAGTGAAGCAAGCATTTCTAATGGTACCGCTGGTACAAAAGTTACTGGCCTTGATAAAACTACTACTCCATATTCTATAGCAACAACAACAACCGACGCAACCAACTGGTACTACTTTACAAATACTTATACCGGTCTTGCTGCAGGCATCTATACATTCAATCTCAAGTATTATGACAAGGATCACAGTAATGGCGGACAGCAGATAGGTGGATCAACATTCGCATTTACAGTCCGCAGCGGTGAGACTTACCAGATCTATGGAACAATCGAGAACGGAGAATACCAGATTGCCCAGATGACTTTAACTATGCCTGAAGTAGTGACAGTAGAAATCGGCACAACAGCAGCTGCTGAAGTAAATCCAGGTACTGCTGTGACTTACAATGTCGATACTACAAAGACAACTTCTGGTGCAACATTTGAGTGGTTTGTGAACGGAAAATCTGTTACCGCAGATACAGATCCAGCTGGTGGAACAGCTTATACTTTGCCAACTACCCATCCTGGAATCTATGAAGTTACCTGCAAGGCAACAAAGGGCGATTCAGCAGCATATCACACAAAGACTATCAAGGTAGTTCCTCCAGTGATCATTATTTCCAGAGTTGGAGATGCAGGTGCTAATGTTTCTACTATTACTACTGCTCAGACACTGGTATGTAGACCATCAGTTTATATTCCAGGTGCTACCTATAAGTGGTATGTAGGAACTGACACTGCCAATGCAACAACAGGTAATTCATACTCATTCACTAACGGTTCTGATGGAACTTATGTAATTAATTGCCAGGCTATCGACGGCAGTAACAATGTTATAAGAGTGGGATCAAAGAGTATTACTGTTGAGTAATAAGAGGTAATGATGAATCGACCATCTATACTGGCATTGCTTTTGACCATTTCCGTCATACTGGCGGGATGCGACAACGGATCGGCTCCCGATTCTGCTGCTGAGAAATCAAGCGGCCTGGTCAAAGTATGCCTGAGTGTAGATGGCGAAACATCAGGGGTGCAGAAAACAGTATCGGTAAACAGCACCGACTGGGCATCCTTTAAATATCAATACAAAGCCACTCCGCAGTGGAGCGGCACTGATATCCAAGGTGAAATCGGCTGGACTGAAATAAGTTGTTATGAGGCCGGTGTAAGCCTTGGATATTTTACCCCGGGCAAATGGGTGTTTGGCGTACGGGTGTTGTCAGGTGCTACTGTTATTTACGAGGGCTTCTCCGATGTCATAGAAGTAAAAAATGACAGCGTAGATGTTGATGTGTCAGTGACAACAGTTTCTGTCAGGTCCGTGCACATATCTGTCACTGCCCCTACTGCTTCGAATGAGAGCCTAAGTATTTCTTATAGTGGTGGTGCTGTTTCAGCTATCATTGACAGCCGGCAGAACAATACAACATTGTTTGAATATACAGTTCCTAACCTGGATGCAGGGAGATATACATTCACCTTGACCCATCAGCCTACTGGTTGCAGTGAGAGCATAGAAATACAGCTTCCACAGAACGGGAAGGCAGAGATAACCGGCAGCCTCGAGAATAATGTTTGGGACTTGGATTCTTCAATCGTACAGGCTCGGAATATTACTATTAAAAAGTATAATTGGGATGACGGGTCGTGGGGTACTGGCTCATCTCCGGATTATTATGGCGCTACATATACAAATATCGCTTCTGCAGTTCCTGGAGAAAGGGTGTCTTTCCTGGCAAAGCCTGTTTCCAAATCCCGTGTATATTCGCTTTCATTGGAATATACTGACACTGGAGCCGACATAGACATTGTTTTTACCAAGATAGGCGAACTATATTCATTTATTATGCCAGAAGGTAATGTAACTGTTAAAGTTAAATTTTCAAAAGTAAATTTAGCTGAAATAGATACACTACTTTTTACAACTATTGTGCGGTCACTATATTCTAAATTTAATACTGCGGGCATGAGTTTTGGTAGATCTAATTCTGCCCCAGATGATGAAAACGATAAGCCAGTCAAATTAGGGGATGACAGTGGAACTGTAGTTAAACTGTGGTATAACAGCGGTGCCAACAAAATCTGTTGGTATTCCACTTCAGATATTGCACTAAGCGAAGGTTCCCTGGCAAATCTTTTCTATGGCGGCGACAAGTATGTATCAATAAGTCTGGATGATATTGATGCAAGCAAAGTTACCAGCCTTTCCGGCATGTTCGATGGCTGCACTAATTTAACGACACTGACATTTGGTGGTTTTGCAGTAAATACCACTGATTCTGTAAATATGGCCAGACTGTTCAAGGACTGCGGAAAACTGACCGGAGTGCTGAACCTCTCCAATTTTGCGGGCAGCAAGGCTTCGGATATGGCTGAAATGTTCCATGGCTGTGCAAAAGTGACAGGAATTGATTTAAGCGATATTGATACCAGCAATGCTGCAAGTATGGAAGGCCTGTTCCAGGGCTGCACTATGCTGGCAAATCTTGATCTTACTGGGTGCAACGCAAACAGCGCCAGAAGCGTGGCCAATATGTTCTATGGCTGCACCAGCCTTACATCCCTTTCACTTGCAGGGTTCACAATCAATACCACAAGTTCTGTTAATATGGCAGGTATGTTCAGAGACTGTGTCGGCCTGACCGGAACATTGGATCTTTCCAGCTTTGACACTACTAAGGCAACAGATATGTCCTATATGTTCTGTGGTTGCAGAGGACTTACAGGTATTGATTTGAGCGGCTTCCATACTGGAAATGTAACAGATATGACCTGCATGTTCTCAAGTCTTGCCGAGGCTCAAGAATACCCGCCTGCAATGAACCTGACCAGCCTGAATGTCAGCGGCTTTGATACAAAAAATGTTAGAAACATGAGACAGATGTTCTATCTGTGCTATAAGCTTTCGGCTCTTGATGTCTCGGGCTTCAAGACCACCAAGGTAACAGATATGTCCTATATGTTCGCCTGCTATAATTATAAGCAAGGTAATAATAACTCGCCATATCCAGGGAAATTAACTACATTGAATCTGTCCGGTTGGGATTTCACAAATGTCACAACTACTGCCCATATGTTCGACCGGCAGGAGAAACTGGACAGCGGTCTGACATTCCCTGCAGTAACCAACTTTGCAAGCCTTACCACAATGACATATATGTTCAGCCAGTGCCTTGCTCTGACTCCAAGCACATTTACAAAAATAGTAAATAAATGGACATTTGCAGGTCAGGGAGGCGAGTGGAGGAAAAATGTTTATGGTATTGGATTGACCGATAATAGCGATGCTCAAAAGAAAACATTGTTCGGAAACCATGAAAACAGTTCTACTGGATTAAATAGTGGAGCAAACTACATCTTCCGTGAAAATACTATGACTGCTTCCGGCAAAAATTTCTTTCCACGTGCGTATTACGAAACTGCTGATGATTATGGTAATGGAAATACAAATAAAATACGCTTGTATATCGGTGGTGGAAGCAGCCAAAAACACGCCCGTCTGACAACAAAGGAAACACCATAGTGAAGAGATTATCTATATTAATTACATTATTAATTGCTCTTCTCGTCGTTCTTGCTGGTTGTGACAACGGATCGGCTTCTGATTCTGTCATGACCAAAACAAGCAACCTGGCCAAAGTATGCCTTACATTGGATACAGATTCTTCCATGGCACAGAAAACTATAGGCGTGATAAACGATTCAAGCCTTATTTTTAAATACAAAGCCGAAGCCCAGTGGAGCGGTACCAACATTCAGGGTGAAACTGACTGGGCTGAAATAGTATGTTATGACGGTAGCCTGATGCTTGGATATTTTACCCCTGGACCGTGGACATTCAGTGTAGGGGCATATGCTGGAGATTTAGAGGTTTATGAAGGCTCTGCCTCTGTCACCATTGGAAAAGGTGATGTGCATGTAAATGTGTTGTTAGAAGAGATGGAAGCGTTTTCTCCATCCGGTGTTGTGACTATTTCGGTTACTGCACCAACTGTTCAGGGTGATGGCATTGTTGTTTCCTATGGCAGCACAGAAATCACAATCTCTGATAATGCTATTACTAATCCAGATCCTTATGCAAGAAGCATAAGCAGGTCGAACGGCATAACAACATTCGAATGTGAAATCTCCGGCCTTACCGAAGGAAGCTATACATTCATCTTAACTCACTCCTCGTATAGCAGTGGGTCTGCTGTTGCGGTAGATTTCCACAAGGGAGAGCATGCCAGAATCACAGGTCACTTGGATAATGGCGTCTGGAATTTGGGATACCTAACCCTAAATGTTCATTCTATTAATATTCTTAAGTATAATTGGAATACTGAGACATGGGAATCTGGCATGTCTAGATATTTTTATGGAAACGTATATTCAAGCACTTCTGCAGCCCCGGGCGAAAGAGTGACAATCCAGGCAAAACCTGTTGCAAATTCCAGTGTAGTTGAGGTATGGGTGAACGATGTTGCTTGTTCTGGAAGTGATGAGCTATATTCATTTAGGATGCCTGATGGCGATGTAACTGTTAAGGTTAAATTTGCAGTAGCACCTATTTCATCGGTGGAAATAGATACATTGCTTTTCAGAAATTTAGTCCAAGCATTTTATGCTGAACATATAAATTCTATTGAAAAATTTGGTATAGCTGAGGATCTCCCTGAAGGAATTGCAGCCACATTAGGAGATGTTCAGATATGGTATGATAGCAATGCTAAAAAAATCTGCTGGCATTCCCCTTCTGGCAATATGTTACTCAGCGAAGGGTCGTTGGCAGACCTCTTCAAAGACGGAACAGCTTATAAAAATATAAGCTTGGAAGGCATTGATGCCAGCAATATTACCGATATGTCCGGAATGTTCGATGGCTGCTCTAATTTAACAACATTGACACTTAATGAGTTTACTGCAAATACTACTGATCCTGTAAATATGGCCAGAATGTTCAAGGGCTGTGAAAAACTGACAGGTTCCTTGAATTTCTCCGGCTTTAATGGCTGCAAGGCTTCAAATATGGCCAGTATGTTCGAGGGTTGCAGCGGTTTGACTGCCATTGATCTTAGCGGCTTTAGCTCCGCTGGCAGACCTTCAAGTATGTCCTGCATGTTTAAGGACTGCACACAGCTTCGTACTGTTAACATTAGTAACATTAACACAAGTCAGGTTTCAAGCATGGCCTCTATGTTTAAGAATGCTGGTTATGATGGTATTACTGTGGCAGGTCGAAACGGTAACAGAGTAATAGAAACACAAAATAAATGGTATCTGGAAATAACCGGCTTGAATGGAGCATGTTTTGATACCCAGAATGTAACAGATATGTCTTATATGTTCTATTGCTGCAGTGCGTCGACATTGGATGTTTCTGGTTTTAAACCGTATAAGGTAACCAACTTCAGCTATATGTTTGCCGGATGGAGCAATAGTGAGTATACACAATATAGATGTACTAAGTTCGCAACACTTGATGTATCCAGATGGAAAGTGGGAAGTAATGTTGTCGCTGCTAATAGCAAAATAAATATGGAAAAGATGTTCAATATATGCCAGATGGTTTCAAGCCTTGCCTTTACACCCGAAGAAAATCCTGCTCTGGAAACAGCAAACAGTGCATGGGATTTCTCAAAAGTAACCAATATGGCAAATATGTTTGACCGCTGTGAAAAACTTGCAAAGATTGTATTCCCTAAGCATGCAGATCTTAATGAGGTTACTACATTGATGAATATTTTCAACCATATAACATTGATGCCTGTTAATCCTACCAATGCCAAACCTTATGGTAATTTCGAGGATATACTTAAACGTTGGGATATACAGAATAATAATCATTCTCCTTTACAGGGCGGTGGAATTGATTTCGTTGCTACACCATATGAAATTGCATCTAATGGAGATTCAGCAAACCGTTTAATATCTGGTGACTGTCCGTCAGCTCTAAAATCAACCGAATTAACTGTTACTACTTATGGCTCCGGTTATGGAACAGGTGGTCCTGTTGTAAAGCTTGGTGGTAGTGCTAGTGCTTACACAGATTCAAATGCATATTCGCGCTTGAAGAAATAGTAATAAATTGAAAAAACGACAACACCCAGCCTAAAAGGCTGGGTTTTTATTTGTGTGCTCTTAGGAGTACTGCTCTATAGCGCCTTGAGCACGGTTTTAATCATCAATTTTGCATCTTCCAGTCGGGTAAACCCGAAGCATTTCCTGCCCAGGTCTTTCAGCGAGGCCCCGATGTGGTAGATTGCTGCTTTGTCTATAATAAGGAACCGGTCGTGCATCGTATTTGTATGCTTTATAGCCAGAGTAGGGTACTGGGCATTGAATTTTTCTATATCAAGCGAGGTTATAGGGGTTTTAGGCTGTGTATAGATAATCACAGCAACTCCTGGAATTTGGTGTATGCATCGAATATCTGCCCTTGGACGAATACACCCTGCTTTATTGACTTTGGAGAGGAATCCAAAACTTTAAATATTTTTGTGAAGTTCTTATCGTATTCAACAAACTTTAAATCTACTTTTGTCTCCAACTTATTTACTTGGTTGATGTAGTCTGAATTATTATTAAGA
>JAGCPA010000097.1 GCA_017642445.1 Spirochaetia bacterium | reverse complement strand
GTCTTCTCGGAGATTCCCTGGAAGAAGACGCCGCTCCAGTCGTCCAGGTCAAATGAGAGCTTGTCGCCGAAGTATTTCTCATCCTTATCCTTGACCTTGCGGGTGTAGATTACATTGCCCTCGGCTGTCATGAGCTGCTTCTTCTGGTTGTAGACCAGCTTGTCGGCCTGGATCTGATGGAGGATATTCTTCTCCTCCTCGTTGACCTCAAGGGTCACACCGCCGCTTATGGTCACATAGCTCTCGTCCGCCTGCTCCACATTGAAGTAGCGGGTCTTGTCCGAACCTCTGATTATGAAGGTGTCCCCTTTCTTTTTCTCAGGTGGCTGGCTTGAGACCTCAAAGTAGTCGAGGAGCCGTTTCTTTAACGCGTCGGAATCGCCGTTCTCAGGCACTCCCACAGTCCGGCACCACTCCACCAGCTCGATATAGCTGGCTGTCTCTATATCACGCACCAGTGTGCGGTAGAACAGGGTTTCCTTTTCCCCCTGCTGCGCATTGCTCTCCTGCTGTTCCTGGGCCATGGCCGGGAACGCAAAGAGGAGGAGCAGAGCTGTAAGCAGGAGGAATTTTCTCATCAGAGGTGGAACATCTCCTTTAAGAACCGGCCTGTGTATGAGGATTTACAGGATGCGATCTCCTCTGGAGTGCCTGTGGCCACCACAGTGCCGCCTCCTATACCCCCTTCAGGGCCTAAGTCTATTATGTAGTCTGCCATCTTTATGACATCCATATTGTGCTCGATTATCACCACAGAGTTGCCCTTGGCAACAATCTTCTCTATTACCTCCATAAGCTGCTTCACGTCGGCAAAATGGAGTCCTGTGGTAGGCTCATCAAGTATGTAGAGTGTCTTTCCGGTGCTGACCTTGGAGAGCTCGTATGCCAGCTTTACCCGCTGTGCCTCGCCGCCGGATAGGGTCAGGGCCGACTGTCCAAGCTTTATGTAGCCGAGGCCGACATCGTTAAGGGCATTCAGCTTGCGGCTAATGAGAGGATTGTTCTTGAAGAAGGTGCAGGCCTCCTCCACTGTCATCTCAAGCACCTCGTAGATATTCTTCCCTTTGTAGCGTATCTCAAGGGTGTCGCGGTTGAACCGCTTTCCGCCGCAGACATCGCAGGTTATGTAGACATCGGGTAGGAAGTGCATCTCGATCTTGATGGTGCCGCCACCCTCGCAGTTCTCACACCGGCCGCCTTTGACATTGAAGGAGAACCGGCCCGGGCTGTACCCCTTTGCCTTGGCTTCGGGAACCTCTGCGAACAGGTTCCGGAGGGCTCCGAAGACCTCCACATAGGTGGCAGGGTTGGAGCGCGGTGTCCGACCGATTGCAGACTGGTCTATGTTTATGATCTTGTCTATGTGCTCAAGGCCGGAAATGCTCTTGTAGGAGCCCTCCGGCTCAGAGGCGTGGTTAAGCCTGTTGTAGGCGGCCGGGAAGAGGATATCGTTGACAAGGCTTGATTTTCCGCTTCCGGAGACGCCAGTGACAACCACCAGCTTGCCCAGGGGAATCTTCACATCTATGTTCTTGAGGTTGTGCTCCTTTGCCCCTTTAATTGTTATGCAGTGTGGGTTAGGAACCCTCTTCCGGCCGGTCACCTCAACCTTCTCATCGCCATTCAGGAACCGGGCCGTGATGCTCTTCTTGTTCTTGAGAAGCTCCTTCACTGTCCCCTGGGCAACAATGCTGCCTCCGTGGACACCGGCGCCAGGACCCAGCTCCACCACATAGTCGGCGGCCCTGATAGTCTGCTCATCGTGCTCCACCACAATCAGGGTGTTGCCGATGTCGCGCAGATGCTTGAGGGTATCTATAAGCTTCTCGTTGTCCCGCTGGTGGAGCCCTATGGTAGGCTCGTCCAGGATGTAGAGGACACCGACAAGGGAGCTTCCTATCTGGGTGGCCAGCCTTATCCGCTGCGCCTCGCCGCCGGAGAGTGTCGCCGCCTTACGGTTCAAGGTAAGGTAGCCAAGACCCACAGAGTCAAGGAACTGGAGCCTTGCCTTGATCTCTTTCATGATCTGGCTTGAGATCTGCTTCTCGGTCTCGGTAAGCTTAAGCTTTTCGAAGAAGGCTTTGAGCTCCTGCACAGAAGATGCAGTAAGCTGCTCTATATTCTTTCCCCCTATAGTTACAGCCAGAGCCTCGGGACGAAGCCTTGCGCCATGGCAGGCGGTGCACTCCCTCTGGCTCATGAACGATTCTATGTATTCCCTCATGCTCTGCGAGAAGGATTCCTTATGCCGCCGCTGCAGCTCCTTGAATATGCCTGGGAACGGGCGGTTGTAATCCGATGTGTGATCCCCCTGCCTGTTGACATAGGAGATATGGAGCACCTTGTCAGAGCCGTAGAGAAGAATCTGCATAACCTTTTTAGGCAGGTCCTTGAGAGGTGTATCCAGAGAGAAGTTATGGGCCTTTGCCAGCGCCTCGAACCAGCTGGAATACCAGGCCGACTTAGGGGTGAACGGCAGTATGCCCCCCTCGTTGTAGGAGAGGTTTCTGTCAGGCATAATCAGGTTCTCGTCAAACTCCATGGTAACACCAAGCCCTGCACAGGATGGGCAAGCACCGTATGGGTTGTTGAAAGAGAAAAGCCTTGGCTGGAGCTCCGGGATGCTGATGTTGCAGTCGGGGCATGAGTTCTTCTCGGAGAAGTAGTAGTCCTTGCTGCTCTCCCCTTCCTGAACAGAGACAATGACACGGCCGCCGCTGGTATGGACAGCTGTCTCCACCGCCTCGCTCAGACGGCTCTTGTTCTCCTGGCTCTTCTTTATACGGTCCACCACAATGTCGATGGAGTGCTTTTTCTTCTTGTCCAGAGTAATAGTCTCAGAGAGCTCACGGATCTCGCCGTTCAGGCGGATGCGGGCAAAGCCTGCCTTGGCCGCGTCTGAGATAAGCTTCTCGTGCTCCCCTTTCTTGCCGTAGACCATTGGGGCAAGGACTGTCATCTTGGTGCCGTCGGGGAAGGCGTAGATGACATCAAGGATCTGGTCCACCGACTGCTCGTGTATCTCTCTGCCGCACTGCGGACAGTGCACCACTCCGATCCTAGCAAAGAGAAGACGGAAGTAGTCATATATCTCAGTGACAGTTCCAACTGTGGACCTAGGGTTCCTGTGGGTGGTCTTCTGCTCTATGGAGATGGCAGGAGAAAGCCCCTCGATATAATCCAGGTCCGGCTTCTCCATCCTGCCCAGGAACATACGGGCATAAGAGGAGAGCGATTCCACATAGCGGCGCTGCCCCTCTGCGAATATAGTGTCAAAGGCAAGGGAGGACTTACCGGAGCCGCTTAAGCCAGAGATGACCACAAGCTGGTCTCTCGGCAGCTCAACATCGATGTTCTTGAGGTTGTGTTCCCTTGCCCCTTTTATAATAATTTTATTCATAATACTCCTAAGTACATAGTTATACAGAGTAAAGAATATCCTATAATTATTATATATGCAAGAATAGGACTCATAAGACTGCATAACTAAAGTAGGAACCAACCA
The DNA here is from genome assembly GCA_017642445.1 of Spirochaetia bacterium. Lineage (GTDB taxonomy): Bacteria > Spirochaetota > Spirochaetia > CADAEX01 > CADAEX01 > CADAEX01. Next base: position 3,273 of record JAGCPA010000097.1, on the reverse strand, counting down.
GCAATCTGCTGTCTGCAAAAAGACAAATAAGTGTATAAAAAAAGGAGGATATGGTTTGAAACCATACCCTCCACAAATCTAGGAGAATTATATTTTTTTAATTTGCAGCCTGTTTAACCAATACTTTTGGCAACCATGTGATAAGCCATGGGCATGCACAGCACGCAACCAAGCCAAGCTCCATAATTGCCCAGAATGGTACAGTACCCATATAGATATCCTCAGTTGTAACTCCTTCTGGTGCTATAGCCTTAAGATAGAACAGGTTATATCCGAAAGGAGGTGTACAGAAAGAGTCCTGGAGCATAACTGCCATTGCAACAGTGAACCACAGGAGATCGAATCCAATTGCCTTACAAATAGGAATATATATAGGCATTGTGATCATCAGAATAGCTGTCCAGTCAAGGAACATACCCAGGAAGAAGCAGATAAGCATCATTACCGCGAAAGTTCCCCACTTTCCAAGACCGATTCCAAGAATAAGACCTTCGATAAATTTTCCTCCGCCAAGTCCCATAAAGACTGCGGTAAACAGCGAGGCTCCCATCATTACTATGAATACCATTGATACAGTTTTTGCTGTGTCATACAGGATATTCCATAGTCCTCTCCACGAAAATTTTCCATATGCTATATAAAGTCCGAGTGCGCAGAAAGAACCAGTTGCACTGGCTTCGGTAGGAGTAGCAAGTCCACCGAAAATAACGCCTAATACCGCAAAAATCAACATTAATGGAGGGAGAAGATTAATCAAAAGCATTTTAATAAGCTGTTTAGTTGTTACTTCTTTTCTGACCTCTAAAGGAAGAGCCGGTCCCTTCCAAGGGTATTTCCAACACTGATAAAGTGTATAAACACAGTACATTAACGCCAATGTAAGTCCTGGTAAAATTGCTCCTGCAAAAAGCTGTCCAACTGTACATCCTGAAAGCTCAGAAAGTACCAGAAGCATAATGCTTGGCGGAATAAGAATACCAAGAGCTGATGAACCTGCGATAGAACCGCAGGACAACTTCATGGAATAGTTGTTTTCCTTCATTACAGGAAGTGCAAGGATACCCATAGTTACACAGGACGCTCCTGTTGTACCGGTACATGCCGCAAGAAGCGTTGAAACAAGAATAACTGCTATTGCTATTCCACCTCTGACAGGGCCGAACAGATATTGAATTGTCTTGAAAAGACCTTCTGCCATCCCCGATTCACTCATAAAATTTGCCATTAAAATAAAAAATACAACAGCTACATAAGTATAATTAGAAATTAGTCCATTTATTTTATTCATAAATAGACCAGGGAAATTATTATGATACCGACTACTTATCCAACCAAATATTGTAGCCAACCCACCAAGAACAAAGGCCAGAGGATGCCCCAAGAACAATCCAACCAGAAGTCCTAGGAACATAGTAACAGCTACAAACCCAGGAGACATAGCAATTCCACTAAAAGCCATTATTTTCCTCCTTCATCCTCTTTATTGGTTTTAGTTATTATCTCATTAATACGCCTGACAAACATTGCTACTCCCTGAATCAGGAGTAAGAAAGCCATTACAGGAATTATTGTTTTCTGAAGATACAGCGGGGCTGGAAACCTACTCCAGGTTACTTCTTTTACAGCCCAAGATTTACCTGCAAACTCAATACCTTTAATAAAAATAATTATCATTGTAGGGAAAAAGAAAATACAATAAGAAATGATGTCAAGAAAAGCCTGAACTTTTTTACTGCATTTCCCAGAAAGAATATCTATTGCAACATGTGCTCCTTTAGACAGGGCAAAACCGCCGCATAATGCCCATTGTGCCCCTATAGCCATGATTGTGACCTCAAAGATCCAATCATTTGCCACTTTGAAAACATATCTAGAAACAACTTCATACACAGTTAGGATCATTATAATAAATGCAATCCACATGGTTGTCTTTCCAACATAATCATTTATGCGATCGATTAAATCACAAAATTTCATCAGAATTTTGCCCATATTATCCTCTGTACTAAATTAAACTCCCCAACGGCAGCTGTCGTTGGGGAAAAATATTATTATTATCTTATTTCACATAACTCTTAAGTTTTTCCAAATCTGGAAGTGGCTGCTTTGCCCAACCATGACCACCGATTGTCTGGTGTGCTTCCTTCCAATACTGATACATATGCTGATATTTAGCCATTGAATATGCAACCTGAGCAAATGATGGGTTTTTGGATGCATTATCATACATAATCTCATATGCCCAATCCTGCAATGTCAGCAAATCCTTTTCTGACAGAGTATCCATCTTTACGCCATATTCATCTCTGAACTTGAGGGCACATTCTGCACCTTTATAATCATTGTATGGAATCATCTTAGTAAATGTTGAATAGGCTGCGGTTTCAATCATTGCTTTAAGCTTTTCTGGATATTTATCGAAAGTTTCCTTGTTGACAATCAGACAGCAAATTGTTCCAGGCTGATTCCATCCTGGGTTAGAAGCATATTGTGTAATTTCCTGATATCCAAGGCTCCAATCAGCAAATGGTGTTGATGATTCTGCTGCATCGATAACTCCAGTCTGCATAGCCTGATATACTTCAGAACTCTGGATAGCAACCTGAGCAGCGCCCAACTTAGCAGCGATAATACCCTGTGCAGAGCCTGAAATTCTCAGCTTAAGTCCTTTATAGTCAGCAAGGGATTTAATAGGCTTTGTTCCTCTAGGACCAGACTCGATTGTGATAGGTCCGAATGGGAAAACTTCAAGCCCAAACTTTCCATACACACGCTTGTACTCATCCATTCCACCGCCTTCGAAGATCCAGTTGGTATAGTCGTAAACATCCATACCCATTGGCCATGCTGCAAGCAAGTTGAATGCAGTATCTTTTCCAACCCAATATCCTGGATACTCAGATCCCATCTCGGCAACATTGTCTGCTACTGCATCGAAAACCTCTTTTGGTCCAACGAGTGTGTTCTCGCGATACAGCTCAATATCAATCAAATCACCGGCCATTTTTTTCATTGAATCACAGAAAAGAGTATCTGCATGGCCTGCAGGATAGGTTTCTGACCAACAACTTACTAACTTAGCAAGAATTTTTTCTGCCTTTACTGATTCAGTTGCTGCTGCAGACCCCTCTGCACTCTTTCCACCGCAACTTACAAAGCAGAAAGACACAAGAAGAATAAGAGCAACAATAAAAATCTTTTTTCTCATATTATCTCTCCTTTATTTTATTAATTTTAGTATACGATAAATTCACAATTAGTCAAGTAATAATT
>JAGCPA010000096.1 GCA_017642445.1 Spirochaetia bacterium | reverse complement strand
TCACATTCTCAAGCCCAGCAGGCTTATAGGGGATGAACAGGTCGTTCTTAAGGACAGTGGAGAGAAGGTTGTTGTCCACGCCGATGATGATGTCGGCGCCAGCTTTCTCTTTCTCCATTATTGCCAGGTTCACAATCTCGCCGGCGCTGCCTCCCTGCCGCTGCTCAATCTTTATGCCGTATTTCTCCTCGAATATCGGGAACACCACAGGGGCGGCTCCCCATTCAGAGAGGAATGAGTCTGTTGCATAGACTACAAGCACAGGTGCATCAGGAGAAGCCTTTTCCTTGGAAGCTCCGGCAAATGCTGATGCTGCACAGATGAGACACAGAACTAAGATCAGTGTTTTTTTCATACTACCTCCGGAAAAGGGGTGGAGATGGTACGGTTTTCCTACGCCAGCATTACCTGGATCAGGTCAAAGGGTATAATCTCAGAGATTCATCAGAATCCCACCCCAAATTAATATAAAATATAAAAGGCTGCATCGCTGCAGCCTTGATTCTCCCCCGGACAGACTCGAACTGCCGACCTAGTGGTTAACAGCCACCCGCTCTACCGGCTGAGCTACAGGGGAATGCTGAATGTATATTAATTAAATAGGGACTTTGTGTCAACTTCTTTTTGGAAAAATGTTCTCCAGAGCCTTTTCTGCCCCTGTTTCTCTATTTTAAAACTATCCTGTTGTTCTGGAGGCTGTCCCTGAGGGCCGCGAAGCTTTTCTCCTCCACATCTATGTAGAGCTGCTTCTTGGCAACATCGTCCAGGTAGTGGGCATCGGAATCGGAAATGACAGGATACTTGGCGTAATCCTTGGCATTGGCAGGGTTGAATACTTCAATTGCAGTGTAGTCGGCATCGGGGAGGAACCCCAGCTGCGATACTATTGAGAAAACCGGCTTATCCACATGGGCCGGGATAAAAAGGCCGTTCCGGAAGATTACCTCCTCCCTCACATCATCTATGGAGAGTCCGCTGGCATTTCCCAGGTACTTCTCTACCTCTCCCAGAATCTCCTCGTTCTCGTCCACATAGACCTGGTCGCCGAACACCTCGGGCTTGTTCTCGATATCGGGCATATATTTATAGACGAACTCGGAGAACTCAAGGGCAGTCTCCACATCCTCAAACAGGCACACAAGGTGCGCCTCCTCGCTGGAGGTCACCTCCATTCCGTAGAGGCTCCATAGTCCCTGCTGGGCGCAGTTTGCCTTGAATGCAGGGCAGTTTAAGGCTGTGTTGTGGTCGGTGAGCGCCACCAGATCAAGCCCTTTCTCCTTGGCTTTCTCTGCAATGGCGGCAGGGGACATCTCCAGCGAGGCGCATGGAGATACGCAGGAATGGATATGGAAATCGGCCCTTACCAGCATCAGCCGTTCATTTTCTGGGCAACTTTTGCAGATGCCTCGAACTGGGTCTCGGCTGTCTTGAAGAGAGCTACGTCATTGTCGTTGGCAGCTTCGATCATGTCGGAAGGGATTGCCCGCTTGTTGCATACCAGGATTGCCCTGATTCCTGCAAGGGTAGCCACAGCAATGGTGTTCTTATGGGCCTGGATGGTGATAAGGATGGAATCGGACGGGGCATTTGCCATGACATCGCTCAAGAGGTCGCCAGTGTATCCAGCCTTGATTTCATAATCTTCCATCTCATTCTTTGTCTCTCTGGTATAACCCAGTGCTTCTAAATCACTTACTTTCATCTTCTTCGTTCCCTAAGTTTATTTTGATTTTTACTTCCGTACCTGTAACGTCGGAAGATATCTGGAAGTCATTGCTGACTCTCTTTACATTTGGAAGTCCCATGCCGGCACCGAAGCCCTGGGACCGTATCCATTCGCTGGCAGTGGAGAACCCGTCGGTAAGGGCTTTCTCAAGGTCTGGTATGCCAGGTCCCTTGTCCTGGGTCTTTATCATTATTGCATCGGGCAGAAGCTGGAAGATAAGGACACCACCGTCGGAGTGGACAACCAGGTTTATCTCAAGCTCGTAGGCTGCGATGGAGACACGGCGGATTATGCTCTGCTTTATTCCACGGTCCTTAAGTATCTTCTTGATCTCTGATGTCACCTTTCCTGCATTCTCAAAGTCATATTTGTGCACTATGAACTGCCTGTAGATGACTGTGTCGGAGCGGATGTCGGCAGGGTCAGGGTCGCTCAGCCGCATATTGAGCTTGTCGTACTTCTGAAGCTGCTTGTTGATATTGTTGAGCATGGCGGCAGTAAGGTCACGGGCAGTGATCATGCCGGTAAGCTCTTTGTTCTTGTTTATCACAGGGAACCGTCTGAATTTGAACTTGTTGAAATAGTTGATGGCGAAGGATATAGGCATATCCTCCTCAAGAAGGATGACATCCCTGGACATGTACTTGCTGACCTTGTCGTCCATGCTGCCGTTGTCGTAGCAGGCCATGATGTCATAGAGGCTGAGGATTCCAGCCAGCCTGTTCCCATCTACAACCGGAAGGCCAGAGAGGCCGTTCTCCTTCATTATATTCTTGGCAGTGCGCATGGTGTCATCCGGGGCTACACGCATAGGGTTGGCGTTCATAGCCTCCTTGACCCGGACAGTATAGATGCTCTCCAGAATAACTTCGTGAGAATCGTTTACAAAAAGAAGATTATTTACACTTCCCAAGCAATTTCCCCAATTCGATGCAGGTAGTAAACATATTGTTCTTGGTGGAAATAAGAGTCAGCCCTGATTCCTCTGCCAGTGTCTTCATGGAAGTCTGGGGCCGTTTGCCATTGATAAGGATTACTCCGCGGGCTTCCACAATGTCGGCAGTACGTACAACCTGGTCGGTTGTAAGGGCTGTAACCAATATTCTGTTATCTTCGTCTCCAACCAGAACCTCACTCATCATGTCTCCGGCAGAAACATTCTCAATAACAGCTGTATCAAAATCATTGCCTTTATTTATAATCTCGCAGCTGATATGCTCAACAATCTCTTTGAATGTCATATTCCTTATTGCCTCTTATAGCGTTTGGGTTCATTTTAATGGCTTTATACGGAAAAAACAAGTATATAAATTAAAAATATTTATTTTGTGCTCCGGGATAGCTCTGCGATGACAACTCCGCTCAATATTAGGACTGCACCAAGCACGGCAAAGATACTGAAGGGCTCACCGAGTATTATCGAGGACTCTATGAGGGTGAAGAGGGGAATAAGATAGATAAAGTTGTTGGTCTTGGCAGCCCCGAGCACCAGGGTGGCCTTTCCCCAGATCGCATAGGCCATGGTGGAGGCGAAGAATGCCAGCATTAGCAGGTTGAATGCATTGACCGGCTTAAGGAAAAGGGCAGGTTCAAATGGTGCCTTGGTCAGGAAGTAGAGGGGAAGGATAGTCACGACAGCCCAGAAGAAGGTCTTGCGGGTTATATAGGCAGTGGGATACTTGCTGTCTATCAGCTTTAGGATGATGGAGTAGAAGCCCCAGGAGACCACCGAGATAAGTGCCAGAAGAGAGCTGAAAGGCTCTATATAGGGCATGGCGATGCCGTTGTATACAACCATTATCACCCCTGCCAGGGCAATAAGGCCTCCCAGTGTCACCTGCTTTGTTATCTTCTCGCTCTTCAGGAACCGGCTTGCAAGGAATATGGTGGCAAGCGGAGCAGTTGCCACGATTATAGCCACATTGGCCGGGGTGGAATATTTTATGGCATAGGATTCCCCAAGGAAGTAGAGGGAGCCTCCTGTGATCCCGAGCGCCACCTCAAGAAGCTCTGTCTTAAGAGATTCCGGCCTGTGGAAATGGGGATAGAAAGGGATAGTCAGAAGGTATGCCAGGACAAACCGGTATACAAAAAGGTCTATAGGCTTGAAGTCTTCCAGAAGTATCTTGGTGGATATAAAGGTGGAGCTCCAGAAAAGGATAGTTGTCAGGATGAGGATATAGTAGATGAAATGCTTCTTATTCAATTTGACAAAAACTCCGATAAACTATTATATAATAGCAAAAGGAATTAAGTCTATCAGAGATGAACTATTTTGACCTGACAGAAACAGAAGCTTTCAGAAAGCTGAGTGCCTATCACAAGGGAAAACCAGGCCTTAAGGAGCTCCTTACCCCGGAAGCTGTGAGAAAATATGTCGCACCTGCCGGAAAAGACCTGTTTTTCAGCTATGCGGGAAAAGGCATCACACCCGAGCTGGTGCAGCTGTGCCAGAGCCTTGCCGATGAGCAGGAGTGCATTGCGAAGTACCGCTCTCTCCTTGCCGGCGGCATAGCCAACAGAGGGGAGAACAGGGCAGTTCTGCACCATCAGTGCCGCAGCGCTGAAACCGACACATTCTATGCCCGGGAGAAAGAGAAGTTCTATGCATTTTCAGATCAGGTCAGATCTGGTGCAATAAAAAGCAGCACCGGCAAGGTGTTCGACACCCTTGTGCAGATCGGCATCGGCGGCTCCGGACTTGGTCCCAAGGCTCTCTACAAAGGGCTTTTTGGCTATTGCCAGGCAGAAAAGGTGACACCGATACTTAAGGGAGAGTTTATCTCGAATATCGACCCTGATGAACCTGCATCTGTACTCTCCAGGATCAACCCTGAGACAACACTGTTCATCCTGGTAACCAAGAGCGGTACCACCTTGGAGACCCTTACCAACTATGCTTTTGTAAAAGAATACATACAGAAAAAATGCCCTGCAGTCTCGCTGGAGAAGCAGACTGTCACTGTAACTGCCGCCGGCTCTCCGCTGGATGACGGAAAGCAGTTCCTGGCTGTGTTCCATATCGACGACTTTGTAGGGGGGCGGTTCTCCACAACCAGCGCCTGCGGCGGTGTGCTTGCCGCAACAGCTTTCGGCAGGGAGATATTCGGCCGTTTCCTGTCTGGCGCCCACTGCAGCGATATCCTGGCATTGAATGAGAAGGTTGAGGAGAATGCAGCCCTTATGGATGCCCTCCTTGAGGTTATAGATGTGAATATCCGCCGCATTCCGGTGGAGGCTGTCATCCCATATTCTGCGGCTCTGGCCGACTTTGTGCTGCACCTGCAGCAGCTTTATATGGAGAGCAACGGAAAGCCGGCCCCTTATGCCACCTGTCCAGTCCTCTTTTCAGCTGTGGGAACCGACTGCCAGCACTCCTTCTTCCAGCAGCTTCATCAGGGCCCAATGGAGGTTCCTGTTGAGTTCATAGGCTTCAGGCAGAGCCAGCTTGGAACTGATGTGCAGTATAAAGGCTCAAGCTCCCAGGCCAAGCTGAATGCCAACCTGGTCGCCCAGATCACAGCATTTGCAGAAGGGCGCTCCAATGCAGATATCAATAAATGCTTCCCGGGAGAGAGAGCCACAACTCTCCTCTATGGCGACAGGCTTACCCCGGAGAATCTGGGCTCCCTCTTTGCCCACTTCGAGAACAAGGTTATGTTCCAGGGGTTCCTGTGGAATATCAACTCCTACGACCAGGAGGGGGTGAAGCTGGGCAAAGAGCTGGCCGCATCTGCCCTTGATATGCAGAACTCTGACAATCCTATCCTGAAGAGTTACTATTCTTTCTTCTGATTCCAGAACGCAAAAAAAATCCTGCCGGTTTAAGACGGGGAAATCGGGCCGGCAGGATACACATAAAAGGAGGTTTATGAAAAGATTTTCATCTTTCATAAACTAAACCATCCAACTGATTTTAAGTTACATTTTTTGATATTTTTTCTCTGGAATTATTTCTGACTTTTTCTGCAAAAAAAGAAACCTGCTGGGAAAGGAGAGAGAACCAGCAGGTTTACATTTGAATTATTGGAAGAAAACTTTTTAGTTTTTTATCGCTTTGTACTTAGTAAACAACTCTCCCTTGTTACAGTTACAAAAATATTCAAATTTTTTTCAGATTGTGCAGAGAATCCATCGGATAGAGCTCTTTCACAGGGATCTCGACTCCATTTCCGTTTCGTCCGCAGCATATCACCACAGCATCTGGTGCCGCAAACTCAGTTATTACCTGGCGGCAGGCTCCGCATGGCGGCAGAGGATCCTCTGAGTCGGGTGAATAGACTGCCACAGCCTTTATAGACTTCATCCCCATGGCGACAGCATGGGTTATGGCGTTCCGCTCGGCACAGATGGTAAGGCCGTAGGAGCGGTTCTCTACATTCACTCCGGTATAGATGTTTCCGTCATCAGCCAGGACAGCTGCTCCCACATGGAACTTGGAGTATGGAGCATAGGCCTTTGATGCGGCCTCTGTAGCTTCAGATATCAGTTTTTCCTTGTCATTCATAGCTTCTTCCTTCATTGACAGTATAGTATCAGTATTATAAAATTGATATATGGAAAAGAAATTTTTTCTTATTATTCCTCTCTTTTTTCTCCTCTTTTCATTTCTTTTCCCATTAAAAGGGGGCTCGGACCGGCACCTTGTGCAGGAATCTGATTCTCCTAAAGGTGAAAACCCAGTCTCCAGTACATCTTATGTGACTCCGCAGCCGGCCGGGATGATAAGGACCTGTTATGCGGCAGGAGAGGGCTTTTCTGCCTCGGGTTTTCTTGACGGGACCCTGATTGTCGATGGAAGACCTCTGGAAAACAGGGCTTCAGGCAAGTATAAGACTGTCTATGCTGTTGCAGCCTCGGATGATGGCAGATATCTCTCGGTGATAGCCGGCCTTTATCCCAGAACCCTTTTTGTGTATCAGAAGAAGCAGGAGAGCTGGAACATATTCCACAGGGCAAACCTTGCAGATGATGTGAGGCGTAACCCATTCCTGGCTTTCTCGGGCGATATTCTCCTCTATGAAGATGAATCGGGAATCTCGGTGTTCAACATGACCACATTCAGCCATTATTCCATGAGATTCAGCGGAACTCTGAAAGATGTGGACTACAGCCCGGATCAGGAGTATGTCTGGGTTGTCTCTGATGATGAGGCAGGGGAAGAGAGAATCCATATGTTCCTGTACAACGGCAGCCTGGTTGCCACTTTCCCGTATGACGGCAGGAGCGATCTTGGAGCTATGCATGTGGTGGAGCAGTGATATGCGTAAGATAATCCTTCTTTGCTGCTTTATACTGGCTGCCGTATCTCTTGCAGCCTACGATTCCCCGGCACCCGGAGGTAAGATAACCGCCTCCTTCGGCTCTGAGTCAAAAGGGCAGTTCAACACAGGAATCGATATCAATGCAGAGGAGGTCTTTGCCGCAGAATCTGGCGAAGTGCTCTATTATGGGGATAATCTTGTGGCTGTGGCCCATGCTGACTCCATTCTTACCATCTATTCCAACGTAGCAGTATCTGAGGCCCTGACAAAGGATATCCATGTGAACAAGGGGCAGCTTCTTGGAAAGACAAAAGAGGGAAGCCTGCACTTTGCTCTATACGACCTTGAGATGGAGCAGTATATCAATCCTCTCCTTATGACCGATAATATAAAGAGGTCAGAGCTTCCTAAGGTGAAAGGGCTCTCCTATGACACATCTGGAGGGATGCTGAGTGTCTATATGTCAGACAGGGGGCTTCTGGGGCTTTATAAGGTGCAGGTCTCTGTAGACGGCCAGGTGGTCAGGACATTGGGCTTCAGGACTCTCTGCCTGAAAGATGGTGTGATGGTTCTGGACAGAGAGGCATTTGAATATGGAACGCTGTATGGCAGGCAGGGGGCATTCACTTTCCCGGATATTCAGCTTAAGTCTGGCGATAACAGCGTTGATATAATTGTGACAGATTTTTATGGAAAAAAAGTTGTATTCCATGGTAGGATAACAGTATGAGAGAGAAGAAAAACAGTCATTCTTATTTTAATGTAGGGTATCCAAGTAGTGGTATATTTTCAAAGTTTAATTTGAAAAAGTTTAATAACTCTACACTTTTAAAAGATGAAGAAGTAAAAATCCTTGAAAAAAATGGATGTTGGGCAGAGGATTGGAAGCAGATTCATGTCAAGCGTCCTTTTGATCCGACCCTTGTTCATGGAACTGGATTCTATGGAAATGTCTATATCGGACGGCTTGAGAAAGGGTTCATCCAGTTCCATGGAGTATCCCATCCTATCGGAATCTATGGGTGCCAGATAACCTCATCCTGCATCGACGACTATTCTTCTCTCACTATGAGCACTATCTCTGAGTCCCTGATCGGGCGGAATGTGATCATCCATAACTGCGCAGAGCTCTCCTCCGATCCCGATGCATTCAAGAAACCGGTGATAATCGGTGCCGGCAACGAGAGATCAGGGCGTGAGGCTGTCCTGTTCAGCGGCATTACAATGCAGGAGATATGGCTTCAGACCCATCTTAAATCAAACGATCTTATGCAGCAGTTCCTTGCAGAATTCACAAATCAGAAGCTCTCTGCTGTAACTCCATATACTGTCGTTGAGGAAAACTGTGTGATTGAGAACACAAGGGCAGTGCGGAGCGTCAAACTGGGACGGCGGGGAATAATCTCAGGTGCCACCCGGGTCGAGGAGTGTGTTATAGGTTCAAGCTCTGCAGGACGCACCGCTATATGCGACAACGCTGTAGTGAGGCAGTCCTTCATAGGAAGCGGCGTGAATATCGAGTCTGGCGCATTTGTGGAGCAGTGTTTCCTTGATAAAAACGTGACTGTAAAGCAGCTTGCAAGGGTTATCCAGAGTGCGGTGGGATGCAACTCCACCATAGCCTGCGGCGAGGTGCAGAGCTCATTTTTAGCGCCTCTGCATGAGCAGCACCACAACAGCTCCTTCCTTATTGCAGCCGACATCGGAGGGCAGTGCAACATAGCATCGGGCGCCAACCTTGGCTCCAACCATAACAGCAGGACTAACGACGGCGAGATGGTGGCCGGAAGGGGATTCTGGGCAGGGCTGAGCACATCGGTCAAGTACTGCTCTACCTTTGCACCGTTCACACTGCTTGCAAAGAGCAGCTTTGGCTATGAGCTTGATATAAAGCTTCCTTTTGCACTGGTTTCAGATAATGTGAAGTCAAATACCCTCGATGTGATGCCTGCCTACTGGTGGCGCCACAATATGTATGCACTCTTCAGGAACAACTGGAAGTTCCAGAAGCGGCTTGGAAAGGGAGAAGAGGGGATAGAATACCAGTTCATGGCTCCCGATACTGCCGAGGATATTCAGAATGCGCTTGAGCTTCTCAAGTCTTATAAAAAGAAGATTCCTGCCTATGAGCTTGAGAATTCGGCCCGCAAGGTGCAGATCCTGGGTATAGACGAGGGAATCAAGGCTTATAAGGAGATGCTCCTGTGGTACGGGGTCTCCACTGTCCTGGCATGGCTTAAGAAGCCTGGCGTGGTTCCCGGCAAGTATGACGATATTCCTATAGATGCATCAAAGAATGTGTGGGGCTGGACCAATGTATGCGGCCACATGGTATGCAACGTGGATCTTAAGCAGCTGGCGCAGGATATAGAGAAGGGCGATTTCATCTCCTGGGATGATGTGGAGGAGCGTTTTGAGCGCTTTGACCTTGAGTATCCGAAGACCAGGTTTGCACATGCTCTCCATATACTTGCATTCCTCTATGGCAGGAAGCAGTTTGACCGCCAGATGCAGGAAAAGATAAAGAAAGATTATGAGAAGCTCTCAGAGAAGATAAAAAAGCAGATTATAGCCACCAGAAAGAAGGATTTTGAGAACAAATTCAGGAAAAACATCCTTAAAGAGGACGACTGTCTGGTGGAAATACTCTCCATTATTTGAATTATCTTTGAACTTCATAAAGATTATTTATCATAAATAGAAATCGTTACTATTTTTTTGACTTTCCCCCTTTTTTCCGTGTATTTTGAAAACAGAAAACAAGGAGGAAACTATGAATTTTAATTCTGGTGACTGGGAAAATACAATTGATGTAAGAGACTTCATACAGAAAAATTATACACCGTATGATGGCGATGGCTCTTTTCTGGCTGGCCCTACAGAGCGGACCAAGAAGCTGTGGGAGGAGCTGAGCGTGCTCCTGGAGAAGGAGCGCAACTCTCCGGGCAGAGTGCTGGATGCCGACACCAAGGTTATCTCCGGCATAACATCGCATCCTGCAGGATATATCAACAAGGATCTGGAGATTATAGTAGGACTCCAGACCGAGAAGCCCCTTAAGCGTGCTATCATGCCTTTCGGCGGAGTGCGGATGGTGGAACAGGCTCTGGAAGAGCACGGATATCATCTGGATCCAGAGGTGAAGAAGATCTTCAAATACAGAAAGTCGCACAACGAGAGCGTTTTCGGCGTATATACCGACGATATCAGGGCCGCAAGGTCCTCCAAGCTCCTTACAGGACTTCCCGATGCCTATGGAAGAGGACGGATTATCGGCGACTACCGCCGTGTGGCACTGTATGGTGTTGATTTCCTCATCAACAAGAAGCAGAAGGCTAAGATCAAGTTCGACCGTATGACTATGAGCGATTTCATAGTGCGGAAAAGGGAAGAGATTAACCTGCAGCTGGAGGCTCTGGAGCAGCTTAAGGAGCTGGGCAATATCTACGGTTTCGATATCTCAAAGCCTGCAAAGGATACAAAAGAGGCTATCCAGTGGCTCTATTTCGGATATCTGGCCGCAGTTAAGGAACAGAACGGCGCTGCGATGAGCCTTGGAAGAACCTCTACATTCCTGGACATCTATGCTGAGCGCGACCTTAAGGAGGGGCGCTACACCGAGCAGGAGATCCAGGAGATGGTGGACCAGTTCATCATAAAGCTGCGCATTGTCCGCTTCCTCAGAACCCTTGACTACGACAACATCTTCGCAGGTGACCCGGTATGGGTTACCGAATCGATCGGAGGAGTGGGACTGGACGGACGGCACATGGTGACCAAGATGAGCTACCGGTTCCTCCATACGCTCGAGAACCTGGGGCCTGCGCCCGAGCCTAACCTGACTATCCTCTGGAGCACACGGCTTCCAGAGAACTTCAAGCATTTTGCGACCAACATCTCTATCGAGACCAGCTCCATACAGTACGAGAACGACGACCTGATGCGCGTAGACCTGGGCGATGACTACGGAATCGCCTGCTGTGTATCGCCTATGCGGATAGGAAAGCAGATGCAGTTCTTCGGCGCACGCGCCAACCTGGCAAAGTGCCTCCTGTACGCTATCAACGGAGGAGTGGACGAGATAACCGGAAAGCAGGTTGCCCCTCCATATAAGCCTATAACCGATGATTATCTGGACTATGACGAGGTTATGATGCGGTTTGAGTATATGTCCAACTACCTGGCGACTGTCTATACAAAGGCCCTTTATATGATCCACTACATGCACGACAAGTACAACTACGAGACTATCGAGATGGCCCTTATGGACGAGCGGATGAAGCGTACCATGGCATGCGGACTTGCAGGATTGAGCGTGGTTGCAGACTCACTCTCCGCCATCAAATATGCCAAGGTCAAGGTCATAAGGAACGAGAAGGGCCTTGCTGTGGACTACGAGATAGAGGGCGACTATCCTAAGTACGGAAACAACGATGACCGTGTCGACTCCATTGCGGTGCAGGTGACCAAGATGTTCATGAACGACATAAGGAAGAACAAGATGTACAGGGACAGCACACCGACCCAGTCTATCCTTACAATCACCTCCAACGTGGAGTATGGAAAGAACACAGGAAGCACTCCGGACGGCAGGAAGAAGGGCGTTCCTCTGGCTCCTGGTGCAAACCCGATGCATGGCCGGGACACAAACGGAGCTCTGGCATCCCTTTTAAGCGTAGCCAAGATTCCATGGGCCGACGCTCAGGACGGTATCTCCTACACATTCTCCATGGCACCGTCTGCCCTTGGAAAGAGCGATGCAGAGCGGAGCGACAACCTTATCACACTGCTGGACGGCTATATGGCAGCAACAGGGCAGCACCTGAATGTGAATGTGCTTAACAGGGAGACTCTGATGGATGCGATGGAGCACCCCGAGAAGTATCCGCAGCTCACCATAAGAGTTTCAGGCTATGCCGTGAACTTCATCAAGCTGAGCAGGGAGCAGCAGCTGGATGTGATCTCAAGGACATTCCACGAGAAGATGTGATATGACAGGAAGAATTCATTCCTTTGAGTCCTTTGGTGCGGTGGATGGCCCGGGAGTGCGCTATGTTGTGTTCTTCCAGGGCTGCCCCCTGCGGTGCATGTTCTGCCACAACCCCGATACCTGGGAGGTGTCGGGGGGAGAGGAATATGCGGCAGAGGATGTGGTGAGGAAGATTCTTCCGTTCCGCAAATTCTACGACAACGGCGGTGGTGTGACCCTTTCGGGGGGCGAGCCCCTTATGCAGCTGGACTTTGCTTTGGAGCTCCTGGGGCTTCTTAAGAAAGAGGGACTCCACACCGCAATCGACACCTCTGCCGCAATTCCTCTGTCAATGGCCTGGAAAGCCATTGATGTGGCAGACATGCTGCTGTTGGATTTCAAGGCTTTTGACAGCGCCCTGTGTGAGAAAATCACCGGAAGGCCGAATATCCTGGAGCAGGAGAAGGAGTACCTTGAATACTGCCAGAGCACCGGCAAGAAGGTGTGGATACGCCATGTCATTGTGCCGGGGCTTACTTTGAACGAAGCCCATTTAAAGGCGCTGGGTGAGTATCTGCATAAGTTCTCCTGTGTGGAGAAGATAGAGCCCCTCGCTTTCCATAAGATGGGGGAGTTCAAGTGGCAGAAGGAGCTTTATAAGCTTTCGGAGACAGAGCCTCCGACTGAAAATGACATGAAAAAGGTATCTGAGCTTTTGGAAAGCTATTGATATAACCAGCAGGCGCAGCTGTGATCCACGTTCTCTCCCGATTTCAGCTGCGGAACTGCTGTTTTACATATATCCTTATGCACCGGACAACGGCTGTAGAACGGGCATCCCGGTTCCATGTGGATTAAATCAGGAACCTCTCCGGTTATCTTCTGCTCAAAAATCCTTTTATTCTTGCCTATCTCAGGCACAACACTCAAGAGCAGCTTTGTATAAGGATGCTGTGGATTGGAGTAGAGCTCCTGCGGTGTTGCACTTTCCACGATATAGCCTGCGTACATTACCGATACAATGTCGCTCATATATAACACCACAGCGATATTGTGGGCTATGAAGATATAGGATATCTCAAGCTTCTCCTGCAGCTCAAGAAGCAGGTTGAGGATCTGGGACTGGATGGAGACATCCAATGAGGATACAGGCTCGTCGCAGATAACTATGCCAGGCCTTGATGAGATAGCTCTTCCTATGCAGATACGCTGCCGCTGGCCGCCGGAGAACTCGTGGGGGTACTTGGTTCCCCAGTCCTTGGGCAGTCCCACCATCTCCAGAAGCTTTGCAGCCTCTGTGGCAATTTCACGCTTTGTTATCATCTCGGCTGCCCTCATTGGCTCGGTTATGATATCCTTTACCTGCATCTTGGGGTCAAGGGAGAGGTATGGATCCTGGAAGATGTACTGCATCTTGGTGTCCGGCTGATCCAGGATGATAGTGCCAGAATCCTGAGTCTGTATCCCCAGGATAGTCTTTGCCAATGTCGATTTGCCGCAGCCTGATTCCCCAACAATGCCCAGAGTCTGCTTTTTCCCAAGGGTAAATGATACTCCGTTAAGGGCGTGGATCTTCTCCTCAGAGGTGCTGAACCTGCCTGCCTTGAGAGGGTAGTGTTTTACAAGCTCTTTAACTGTAAGCATGGAAGCACCTCACTTTTCTGCCATCTTTTTCTGCAATCTGCGGCTTTGATGCTAAACACTCAGCTGTACACCGGCTGCACCGCTTGGCATATGGGCATCCTGTTATCTTCTCGCCTGGGTCCGGCACCTTGCCCGGGATTGCGAAAAGCTTGTCCTGAGCCTTGAACATACCCGGCTTCGGAATGGAGCGGAGAAGGTCCTGTGTATAAGGGTGCATCGGGTTTGAGATCACATCTTTGGCAGCTCCTTCCTCCATAAGGGATCCGGCATAGAGAATCATTATCCGGTCGCAGAAGTCCTCCACCAGGGCAAGGTCGTGGGTAATGAATATAACAGACATGCCTGTCTCTTTCTGCTTTTCCTTCAAAAGCCCCAGAATCTGGGCCTGGGTGGTGACATCCAGGGCTGTGGTGGGCTCATCTGCTATCAGGATATCAGGGTGGCAGGCGAGAGCCTGGGCTATCATCATACGCTGCAGCATTCCACCCGACATCTGGAAAGGGTAATCCTGCGCTCTCATCCTGGAATTAGGTATATGGACCTGCTCAAGCAGCTTAAGGGCCTCCTGGTATGCCTCTTCCTTGGTGCTCTGGCCATGTAGGCGCAGGCTTTCGCCCACCTGGTGTCCCAGCCGGAAGAGGGGATTGAAAGAGGCAGATGGCTCCTGGAATATCATTGATATCCTGTCGCCGCGGATTCTCTCCATCTCTTTCTCAGAAAGCTTGTTCAGGTCTATGTATTTATCGCCATCCTTGAACAGGATCTGGCTCTCCGGATCTATCTTCCCAGGCTCATCTATAAGCTGCATTATGGAGAGATTTGTGACACTCTTGCCGCTTCCCGATTCTCCTATCATGGCCAGTATCTCATGGGCAGAGAGGTCGAAGGAGAGGCTCTCCACCGCAGTCACCTCCTGGTTTACCATGTGGAATCGGGTTGTAAGGTTTCTAACCTCAAGAATCTTCTCTTTCATCAGTTCTCCTACAGCGCCTTGGGGTCAAATGCATCCTTGAGGCTGTATCCCAGCGTAAAGAAGCAGAAGACAGTTAGAATTATGACAAAGGCAGGCCACAGTACCCATGGATACTGCTTGAGCACATTTATGTCCATGGCCGCGCTCATAAGCATGCCCCAGCTTACAGACGGCTCTGTTATTCCCAGGTTAAGGAAGCTGAGTCCTGCCTCGCCTAAGATGACGCCCGGGACGCTCAGGGTTATGTCCAGGATAAGTATGCTCCGTATCTGTGGGATTATATGCCGCAGCAGAATAGGGAGCGATTTTACCCCCGACAGCTTTGCGGCAGTGACATAGTCGGCATTTTTGAGTGAGAGAACCCAGTTCCTGATGCCCCGGGCGCTGCCGGCCCAGCTTGGTATGGCGAGTATCAGGGTTATGAAGAAGAACTTCTGTCCCGGCGTTATGTCGGCCGGCAGAATGGAGCGGAGGAACAGGAAGAAGTAGAAGGTAGGCAGAAGTATAATTACTTCGCAGAACCTCATTATGGACCAGTCTGTCATTCCCCCTATGTAGCCCGATATTCCGCCTATCAGAATTCCTCCCAGAAGAGCGGTGAGTATGCTGACAAACCCTATGGTGAGCGATATCTTGGCTCCGCATATTATGCGGGAGAGCATATCTCGCCCAAGCCGGTCTGCACCCAGCAGGAACACAGGTGCTCCATCCTTGGTGCCGAAGAGGTGGGTTCTGGATGGTATCAGCCCGAACAGTTTGTATTCATCCCCTTTGACAAACAGGGTCAGCTTATGGATCTCAGTCCGGTCTGTCTTGTACTTCTTGTAGAACGGGTTTGCCATCTCATATTCATAAACAAATGGGCCTACAAACTTACCTTCGTGGATCAGGTGAATGGCGTGCGGCGGCTGGTATGACTTGCTCTTGAACTTGGTGTTGGGCTGGTATGGAGCCAGGAATCCCTCGAAGATAAAGGAGAGGTACATTACCACCAGGATCCAGAAGCAGAGCATTCCCATTTTTTTACGTCTGAACTTCAGATAGGGGATAGAATGGTTCATTTTATCCTCACCCGTGGGTCAGCCACTGCAAGCAGGATATCGGAGATAAGGATTCCTGCAAGCACCAGAACATCGCTGATAATCATGTTGGTCAGCACAAGATAATAATCCTGCCGCATGGTGGCGTCGTACATAAGCCGTCCAATGCCAGGATACGAGAATATGATCTCCACGAACAGCGAGCCGCCGATAAGGGAGGAGAATATGCCTGATATTCCGGTGATGAATGGAATAAGTGCATTCCGGAAGGCATGCTTTATGATCTGCACCTTGCCGGCTCCCTTGGCCCGCACTGCAATGATATATGGCTTTGAATACTCCTGCTCAAGAAGCACCTTCATGCTCCGTATGGAGCCGGCAACACCACCCAGGAAGCCGATCAGAACAGGCAGAAGAATGTGATGCAGCCTGTCTAAAAGTTTTGCTCCCCAGCCCATGAGATGGTAGTTCTCGCTGGTGGCTCCGCCAAGCGGGAAAAGCCCTGTCTTTGCCGCAACCAGAAGGCCCAGCAGGGCCAGGAAGAATGAGGGGACAGAGTAGAGAATCAATGTTATGAAGTTCACATTCTTCTCCAGCAGCCTGTTAGGCTTGTAGGAGAAGTAGAATGCGATAGGGTATGCGATTGCGAAGGAGAATATCAGCGAGAAGAAGTTCAGGAACACTGTGTTCCATATTCTCGTGTTTATAAGCTCCAGAATAGGCTGCCTGTAGGAGAACGACATCCCCAGGTCGTGGTCAATCAGCACCTTCTTGAGCCAGTAAAGGAACTGCATGTAGAAAGGTTTGTCCAGTCCAAACTGAGTCCTGTAGTAGTCTATGGTCTCAGGCGTTATCTCCGGGTTCTGGTAGTAGGAAGAGAAGAAATCGCCGGGGGCCAGGCTCATGAAGAAGAAAAAGAAGAATATGGTTATGAGGAGCACCGGGATCATGGTGAGGATACGCTTTATGATGAACTTGAGAAGCTTCATTGCATATCCCTCCTGTAGACGAACCTGAAGTTATCGCCTATGCTGTTGTGGGCGCTCCAGTTGAGGTTTCTCCAGCCCGATTCGGCGGCAAGGAAGGAATAGCGCCTGAAGATAGGGATGATTATCAGGTTGTCCATTATTGTCTTCTGGAATGTGGAGTAGTTCTTCTTTATCTCATTCTGGTCATAGGTGTAGATAAGCTGGCTGTAAAGGGTGTCCAGCTTTTTCTCCCACTCCAGGGTCGGCTCCTTCTGCTTAGGGTGCCAGTAGTGGAGGTTGCCGCCAGAAAGCCATATATTGTACCACTGCTCAGGGAATGTAGGCATGCTCATCCCTGCCAGGTAGCACTCCCAGTCATAGGTGTTTATCAGCTTCTGGGCGATAACGTTGTAGTCTGCCGTCTGGAGCAGCGCCTTTATCCCCACATTCTGCAGGTCAGATACAATTATGTTCAGATAATCCTGAGTCACTGGGTCGGTGCTCCAGGTAAGTATGGAGAAGGAGAGGGGGTTCCCCTGTGCATCCTCCCGTATGCCATCTCCGTTCCTGTCTATGTATCCGGCCTCTTCCAGAAGCTTTACAGCCTGCTCCGGATTGTAGGAATAAGGGGTGTCGGTGGAAGGGTCGTAGTAGCGGTTGTTCTCGCCTATAACGTTGTACTGGGGCTGTGAGAGGCCGTTTGTAGTCTGGTTTATTATAGTCTGCCGGTCTATGAGGCAGCTTATGGCCTGCTTGAACTTTATATCGGTGAACAGCCTGAACTTCCAGTCCGGCAGTGTGTCCGGGTTGTGGTTGAAGATCAGCGAAGTGTATCCTCCGGCAGGGCCGCCGTTCCATATATCAAACCTCCCTTTGCCGCTTTCCGGCAGCAGGGTGGGCAGGTCCTGACCCCTGAGGGCATAGGCATCGGTCTCTCCCTTCTGGAACTTAAGGAGGTCAGAGTTGGAGTCTGGGGTATAGGTAAGTATTATCTTGTCGATGTATGGCAGCTGCTGGCCCCATTCATCCTTTTTCCAGTAGTTCGGGTTCCTCTTGAATATAATCCGCTCGCCAGGAATAAGCTTGTCGAGGAGAAAGGCTCCGTTACCAACCAGCTCTTCTGGCGGTGTGGTTATGCCCCAGAATGCCTCAACAGCCTTTTTCCCCTGCTTAAGGACAGGCTCCCAGATATGCTTTGCGACTATAGTACCGGTGTTGACCACCAGAAGAGGTTCACTGACAATCCGTGGGAAGTGGTAGCAGAACTCATATTCTCCAGTCTTCTCGATTGTATATTTCTGCCTTGAGCCGTCGGGCATGGTTATGTATAATCCCTGCTCGCCGAGGGGATAGATCTCCTTGTTGTTCTCTATGTTCTCGAAGTACCAGACCACATCCTCGGCAGTCATCTTGACTCCGTCGCTCCAGAAGATGTCATCACGGAGTCTGCAGTGGAGGTCCATCCTGTCATGCTCCAGGTCGGTGGTCACATTGTAGGATTCCACAATGTTTCCGCTCCATTCCTTTGTATCCTGGTCATAGTCGAACAGGTAGTCCAGTATAAGGTTGGTGACAGTGGTGTAGGTTCCGTCCAGGTTTGAGAACGGGTTGAAGCTCTTGGGATCCTCGGCATAGGTGTCATGCCAGGTGCCGCCGTAGGTCCCTTTCTCCCACTTTATAGGCAGCTGTGTCTGCTTTGTGCCGGGTATGGAGCTCACATCCCAGCTGTATTCCTCCTTCCATTCCGGGTCTCTGCAGGAAGAGAGGAGTAAAAGAGTCAGAAGCAGTGTCAGCTGTAGCTTTCGCATATAAAAAGTATACAATGAGCGAAAAAAAAAGGCAAACACTGTTTCCAATGTTTGCCTTGAGTGGGGGATGACGGGATCGAACCGCCGACATCCTGCTTGTAGGGCAGGCGCTCTCCCAGCTGAGCTAATCCCCCGCTGACAGAGAGAAACATATCACAACCACTTTATTGTGTCAACATTGTTCGTAAAAAATATTATTTTTTCTTGGGTAGTATTATGTAAAATTATGATATATACTGGAAGATATGAAAAAGATTAAAGATAGACTTATTAAGAGCGGCGCAGCTGTCTTTGCCCTTGACAGCACTACTGGAAAATTCTGCATCAGCCTTGATTCTTCTGTGCTTACCGAAGATTTCAAGACACGTACAATGTTCAAGGATGCTCTTATAGAGCTTATGTATGATAATGGACTCTCCCCGGACATCCTGGTGGGAATGGACAACGCAGGCATAGTGTTCACTTCGCTCATGGCTTCATCGGTCGGCGTACCTATGGCCTATGTGCGCTCTGCGGCCAAGGATCATGGAAAGAAGAACCGCATCGAGGGACTTATCCAGGATGGAGACCGGGCTGTAGTGTTTACCGATGCCATTTATACAGATAAAGATGTGGATGGAATACTCAAGGCTCTGGAGAGCACCGGGTGCACAGTCGATGGAATACTCACCATATTCTCCTGTGTGGAGAACGATATGGTTATTCCTCTGGTCACCTACGACAGTCTCCTCCGCAGGGCAGTTAAAAAGAAATATGTAAGCCAGCTGTTTGTAGACTTTATGGAGGACTGCGAGCCTGCTAAGGACCTGGATTCCATTATGGCAGAGAATGCGGCCGAGATTCTTCTGGACATCAAGGCGGTGGCCCTTTCTCCTGATAAGCCTTTCACCTTTGCTTCCGGCATAATCAGCCCGATCTACTGCGACAACAGGCTTCTTATCTCCCACTACGACCAGTGGATGGTGATAATCAACTATATGATGAATATCATCAACGACAAGATCGGTCCTGAGAATTTTGATATTGTGTGCGGCACCACAACAGCAGGCATTCCGCATGGCGCTCTTCTGGCCGACATCCTTAAAAAGCCTTTCATCTGGGTCAAGGAGAGTGTGTCTCAGCCTATACCGGAGGGAAGCCGTGTCCTTATAATAGAGGATCTCATAAGCACAGGAAAGAGCAGTGGGGCTGCTGTGGATGCAGTGCGTGATGCAGGCGGTATTGTCTCTGATGTGATCTCCATCTTCACCTATGGAATGAAGAAATCGGACGATATCTTTGCCAAGAAGGAGTGCATGACCTACTCAGTCTCCAACTTCGATGCCCTTATTTCAGTGGCATCTGCCAAGAAATATATCAAGAAGAAAGATATAGAGAAAATCTGCGAATGGATAGAAAACCCTGAGAAATGGGGGAAGAAGTATGGCTTTGAAAAATAACTTCGCCGACCGGCTTATTGCCGAGATAGACAAGAAGCAGAACCCATCTGTGGTGGGGCTGGACACCTCCTTTGCCAAGATTCCTGACTTTTTCAAGAAGGATTTCATGGGCTCCTACGAGCTGGCATTCCAGTCTGCATCCCAGGCTGTGTACGAGTTCAATAAGAAGATTATTGATGCGATCTACGATATTGTCCCATGTGTCAAGCTTCAGCTGGCATACTACGAGGAGCTGGGAGACTACGGTATGGAGGCTTTCAGGAAGACAGCCTATTATGCCAAGACCCGGGGCCTTCTGGTAATTGCCGATGCAAAGCGGAACGATATTGGAACTACATGCAAAGCCTATTCATCGGCCTTCTTGGGCGAGACCAACATATTCGGCACCCAGCGCAGCGTATTTGATACCGACTGTCTTACAGTGAACGGCTATTTAGGATATGAGGGTGTTGAGCCTTTCATAAATGACTGCGAAGCCTTCGGAAAAGGTATCTTTGTCCTTGTTAAGACTTCCAATCCGGGATCACAGGAGTTCCAATGCCTTGATACTGCATCTGGGCTCAAGATATATCAGGTTATGGGTAATCTGGTTGCAGAGTGGGGAAAGAGCCTGGTTGGAGAAGAGGGCTATTCCTCAGTGGGAGCAGTGGTTGGAGCCACATTCCCGGAAGAGGCCAAGGTTCTGCGCAGTGCTATGCCAAATACTGTTTTCCTGGTGCCTGGCTATGGTGCACAGGGCGGTACTGCCGATGATGTGATGCCTTGCTTCAACAGAGATGGCCTTGGGGCGATAGTGAACTCGTCCCGCAAGATCATATTCGCATTCCAGGGAAAGAATGATGACAATAACTTTGCCGACTACGCACGGCAGGCTGCCATAGATATGCGCGAAGACCTTCGCAAGGCCCTCATCAAGGAAGATATATACAGATGGAACTGAAGAGATCAGTGCCCGAAGTGGCTGCAATACACGACCTTTCCGGCTATGGAAGGTCTGCGCTTACTGTCTGCATACCAGTGCTTTCGGCAATGGGTGTGCAGGTATGTCCTCTTCCAACAGCAGTTCTCTCGACTCAGACCGATGGCTTTGATCATTATGCGATGCTGGATATGGCCGACTTCATGCCCAAGATCGCAAAGCACTGGGAGCAGCTGGATATAAGCTTTGATGCTATATACAGCGGCTTTTTAGGCTCATCCGGCCAGATATCCTTTGTAGATGAGTTCATCCACCGTTTCAAACGGCCTGGACAGATAGTGCTTGTAGACCCTGTCCTTGGGGACGGCGGTATTCCATACGGACCGATAAACGGCAACCATATAAAGGGGATGAAGCATCTTATCAAACATGCAGACATAATCACACCCAATGTGACAGAGGCCTCCATGCTCCTGCGCCGGGACATTAAGAAAGCATTCTCCGTGACAGAGATAAAGGACTGGCTCTATGCCCTTGCCGCAGCCGGCCCGCGTTATGTGATGATAACATCTGTTCCGGTGGAGCATGAGGGAAGTTATGCTGTCTGTGTATACGACAAGTCAGAAGATATTTATATGAAGTTTCCTTTCACCCTTATTCCCGGCACATACCCGGGCACCGGCGACACCTTCTCAAGCATTGTGCTTGGAGGCATCTTGAAAGGAAATTCTGTCCCGGCAAGCGTTAACAAAGCCCTTAAATTTCTCTCTGCAACTATAGAGCTTACAAACAGAGCAGGCACTCCGTACAGGAACGGCCTTGCCCTTGAGGCTATGCTTCCGGAGCTGTGGAAAGATGGCAGTGACGAGGCTTATGAGAAACTTTAAGGCTCTGGTTGCCACCGATGTGGACGGTACGCTCTTCCGCAGCGACCGCACTGTGTCTGATGTGAATCTGCATACCCTCAGAACCCTTCATGACCAGGGTATCTGCACAGTGCTGGCAACAGGACGCAGCATCTGGTCGTTCACCAACCTTGCTGGAGCTGACTTCCCAGTCGATTACCTGGTTTTCTCCTGTGGAGCCGGGGTCATGGACTGGCAGAGGAAGGAAGTCATTTATAAGACAGGCATCGATTCTGCCGGAATACAGAAGATCAAAGCTTATCTTGCCGGCCTGGAGGCAGACTTCTGCATCCATGATTCGATTCCGGACAACCACTTTTTCTTCCCGTACCGCAGCGGCAAGACAAATCCCGACTTCGAGAAACGAATTGCCACATATCTTCCATTTGAGAAAAAGGCAGATGACATAACTTCCGCAACCCAGATTCTTGCTATATTCCCAGGCGCAGACCATCAGCAGCTCATATCCGATGCAGACAGGGCTCTGGCTGGTTTCAGGGTTATCCGCAGCACATCGCCTGTGGACAACAGCAGCCTGTGGATGGAGATTTTCCAGAAAGGGGTCTCCAAGGCGGCAGGAATAGGCAAGATAGCAGAACTGTATGGCATAGACCGGCAGAATATTATGGCAGTCGGCAACGATTATAACGATGTGGATATGCTTGACTGGGCAGAGCAGGGCTTTATTACAGCCAACAGCCCAGATGAGCTTAAAAAGCGATATATTAATGTTCCATCCAACAATGAGGATGGATTCACTGAGGCGGTGGAGCAGTGGTTAAGAAGATAGTCTGCATCCTTTCTATTCTATTCTGTCTTACATCCGGCATATCAGCCGAGAGGCCCAAGGTGGGGCTGGTTCTGGCAGGCGGCGGTGCCAAAGGTTTTGCCCATATCGGAGTTCTCAAGGTGCTGGAGGATAACGGAATACATGTAGATTACATTGCCGGCACCAGCATGGGCGGTATTGTGGGAGCTCTTTCTGCGTATGGCTATTCTGCCCGGGAGATTGAGAAGGTAGTAAAGGAGATAGACTGGGCCAGCCTTTTCATAGACGGCAGAGAAAGGGACTATATGTCCTACAGCAACAAGACTGCCGATGCCAAGTACTTTATGACAGTAGGCTTTGACCGGAAGGGAATGAAGAATGCCCCAGGTGTTATTTCCGGGCAGAAAATACAGAATAAGTTCTACGAGCTGGTGGGGCCGTGTTCCAACAGCGATAATTTTGATGACCTTCCGACACCGTTCCGCTGTGTGGCCACAGATATACTTACAGGAAAGGAAGTGGTTCTTAAGGATGGCTCTCTGGCCGATGCCATGAGGAGCACAATGTCTATCCCTGGAATCTTCACCCCGGTGGAGAAGGGGGAATACCTCCTTGTGGACGGAGGTGTTGTTAACAACCTGCCGGTTGATGTGATGAAGGATATGGGAGCAGACATCATCATAGCGGTGAACCTTTCCCAGAACGAGGTGAGCCGTGATACTCTGCGCGGTCCGGTGCTGATAGCAAACCAGATGCTCAACCTTTTTATCTACGATCAGCAGCAGGAGCAGCTTAAGATGGCAGATATTGTCATTTCCCCTGATCTGGGCGGCAAGTATGACTCCACATCATATTTCAGTTTCACCGAGATAGAGCAGTGCGGTGAGAAGGCTGCCAGGGCAATGCTCCCTGCAGTCAAGGCTGCGGTAGGGCCTGAGAATATAAGCAATATCCCAAAAATCGGTGTAATGCGTAAGGAGCCCGTAGTTATTGACCGCATAGAAGTCCCAGAGGAGCTTGAGAGCTATGAGCGGAGCATCTTCATGAAGAAGCTTGGAGTGTTCAGCGGAAAACCTCTGGATATAGATGAGCTTAACCATATAGTCCAGGACTTCCATTCCTCTGGTCAGTATGAGTCTATCCGCTACTATGTGGATCAGGTTGATGGCGAGAATGTCCTGGCGATGGAGGTGGAGCCTTCCAAGAAGGGGCCCCATTTCTTCCGGCTTGGCCTTTTCTACGATATGAACACAAATGTCCACGAGAATTATATTTTCAATGTTCTGCTGGGGCTTGAGTTCAACGACCTGCTTATAGAGGGAGACACCTTTGAGAATGAGGTTGATCTTTTCACCGGAATAGCTGCAAGATCCAGTTATTTTATCCCATTCCTCGACTATTATTTCATAAGGCCTGAGGTCAAGTTTTATTACCTGCCGGACCAGGAGGAGAATTTTGGAATAGGATTTGACGGGGATGTTGATGCAGAAAGGACAGAGATGCGGGTGGCCTCATCCTTGAGCATCGGAACATTCAACCGTATGTTCGGAGAAATATCCGCAGGATTCATGAATGAATACATCTATTATGATTATGAAGTGACAAATTTCTTCGATGATGATTTCAGAGGCATTGTGAACAGTGTATTCCTCAAATCCAGAATGGATAATATCAATTCAGTCGTACTGCCTGAAAGAGGAAACTTCCTTGAGCTTATGCTCAAGTATTCCGACAGGCACATGGGCAGTGAAGATACTTACCTGAAGGGAAAGATCAGCTTCTGGCAGTATTTTCAGTTCCTTGAGAGAATCTCTCTGGGCGGCAAGGTGTTTGCTGGTATGGATTTCGGTACTGACCTTCCTTTCTATGATATGGAATGGTTTACCTATGTTAATGCTTTCCCCGGCTATACAAATTATGAGCTGCAGGCCCCGAACATAGTGGCCGGAGTGCTTGACTTCAAGCTTAAGCTGTGCGACCTTGGCATCGGTTCCACAAAATCAAGAGTTCTTCTTACCTTCCGTGGAGGCTATGCATCATTATATGAGGATTTCAATCTGTTCCAGGGAAAGAAGACCTACGATATCTACGGTTTCGGAATTGGACTTGGCTTAAGCAATTCTAAGATACCGATCTGGCTTGAAGGGGCGTGGAATGACGACAGGCGGTTTACGCTTCACATCTCTGCCGGAAACAAATTCTAAGCTAAAAGTTCTATATAATCCCAGCAATAAGACACATCCCTGCTTGCAGTACCTGCCATCGTCCGGTGCGTACCCATGCAGACAAGCAAAAGGTATCCTGTCCAACATCTTGAGGATATTGTCCAGTATGCCTATGCTTGTTGCTGCAGAGCGCAATGCCTCTGGCAGGCACTTCCGCATGGGTGTCTTATTGCTGGGGTATAGGGCTTTCTGGTTTAGAACCCGTTTCCTTTAATTTTTTTTGGGCTGTATCATTATTTGACACACCAAAGGGTTATCATAGGGAATATGGAGAACCGCAGTATGCATAAAATGTACCCATTTTCAGAAGTATTATATAAGGACGACGATACGCCAGGCTGGAACTTTGCTTTTATAGGTGGAGATGAGAAATATGTTGAAAAGAAGTGCAAGGAACTTTGGAAGACATATAAGATTTTCTCAGGTAATAAGTTTATTGTTCCTATAGGAATAGAATATCCTGTTAATCCTGACCCTGAGGAAACTCATTTGGTAAGTGATTGGGTATATTCTGGCGAACTGAATAAATGGTTTTTGCCAGAAGAAACTATTCCGGCCCCTGTAAAAAAGTGTACTCATTCCAACATCTTTAAGTTAGATGCAGAACTTGATGATCTTAATGATATTTCTTGGTTGAAGGATATTTATTTGGAAAATATCGAGATATTTAACAGGGATGTAGTCAAGGTTACTTTTCAAGTCACTGTTAAAGCTGATAATCAACAGACAACAATTCATTTACAGTATTCTCAATATGAATATGACCTTTTCAAAGGGTTTATAGAAAAAGTTAAAGCAAATAAGTTTTCATATGCAAGAATTGAAGAGTATAGTTATATAAAAATTCTATCCTGGCCAGCTGGAAATGACTGCCGTGTGATATTCCAAGATTATTCATATCATGATTATGTACGGGAACCAATAAGTACAGTAATTGATAAAAACCTCTTTGTCGAAGTCTTTGAAAAGTTCTTAGACCAAATTGACAGCCAATATAGGAAACTGGATAAAGCTGTCCGAGAAGCTAGCAAGGAGAAATAATGTGAACAAATTATCGTTTGAATTAAAGAAAACGAGAGAGCTTAGACATGAATATGATTATCCAGGCTTTCTTTTTCTAGTTGATGGTAAACCATTGGTTTTTGATGATTATACTTTGCCTGACTATGCTGATTTCTTAGAGCTTCTTGATCAAGGTGTCATTATCGCAAGATGTACTTGTGGTGATTGGTTTTGTTCTGCTATTATTGCAGAAGTTAAGGAAATAAATGATCACATTATCCAGTGGACACTGGTAAAAATCCAAGAAGATGAGGTAATTGAAACTTTCCAATTTGACAAGGCTGAATATAACAAGGTGATAGGTGAGCTGGAAAGAATTGCAAGAAAGTCAGAAGAACAGAGGAAACTTTAATGCGTTATTTTGGTCTTGGTTTTATTTCTTGACATAATATAAGAACCTTGATAACCTTGATTATGTAAAGGCCTTCTGCCATTTACGCCTGGGTTCAAGCCAGACACGATTTCGGGGTTGGCCTTTTCTAATTCATGGAGAATAATATGCCTATCGATAGAATTAAAATTACCAGAAAAATGCTTGAGAAAGCAGTAGAGTGCAAAACAGCCGATGAGCTTATTGCCCTTGCAAAGAAAGAAGGTATCCAGATCACCAAGGCAGAGGCTGAGGCATATCTGACTGAGCTTGCTGATGCAGAGCTGAAACCAGAGCAGCTTGAGAAAATAGCAGGTGGTTTCGG
>JAGCPA010000095.1 GCA_017642445.1 Spirochaetia bacterium | reverse complement strand
TGTCATCGATTATGGATATGGAGCGTATCTGCTCGAAGGTGGCTCTGGACAAGGCAAATGCACGTGATATCGAAGGTCTCAAGAACTCCTTTGCAAAAAGCATTGAGCTGATAACACTTTTATCCGACTGGCAGAAGGAGGGTTTCTTCCCGTTCCTTAACCAGAAGACTCTTTCACATGTTGAAGAGCTTTACGCATACCTTGACAGCTGTCTGGGAGAGAATCTCCCTATAGTGATAAACGAAGGGGGAATGATAAAGCAGGGCTATAACCAGGAGCTGGATCACCTGCGCTCGCTGCGGGACAACAGCCAGGGAATCCTCGACGAATATATGGACCAGGAGCGAAAGAACTGCAATATTCCTAACCTTAAGCTGCGGTACAACAAGGTGATAGGCTATTTCCTTGAGGTTACAAAGTCGTATATAAAGAATGTCCCTTCCCATTATATCCGTAAGCAGTCCACATTGAACAGCGAGCGCTTCACCACCGAGAAGCTGACAGAGCTTGAGACCGAGCTGAACAGCGCCTATGACAAGATTGTCTCGCTGGAGAGGGAACTTTTTATACAGATCCGGGACAGGATCAAAAACGAGATTCCTTTCATAATAGAGCTGGCCGAGACAGTGTCGGAGATAGACTGCTACCAGTCCTTTGCCGATGCGGCCACAGCCCACGGCTATATAAAACCAAAGGTTACAGATAAAAAATATATAAGCATAAAAGGGGGGCGCCATCCTGTGGTGGAGGCAAACCTGCCGCCGGGAGAGTTCATAGAGAACGACTTCTTCCTTGAAAGCGGCAAGGAGAACCTTATTATGCTCACAGGTCCTAACATGGCCGGAAAATCCACATTCCTCAGGCAGAATGCCATAATAGTGCTCATGGCTCAGGCCGGCTCCTTTGTTCCGGCCACCGAGGCCGAGATAGGGGTTGTGGACAAGATGTTCTGCCGGGTAGGGGCCTCGGACAACCTTGCAAGGGGCGAATCCACCTTCCTTGTCGAGATGTCAGAGACTGCCAACATACTGCGCTGTGCCACCCAGAACAGCTTTATTATTATGGACGAGGTTGGCCGTGGTACAGGAACCAACGACGGCCTGGCCATAGCCTGGAGCATCTGCGAATACATGACCAGGAAGTGCAGGGCCAAGACTATATTTGCAACCCACTACCACGAGCTTACTCAGATGGACAATCCAAATGTGGTCAATATGTCTATGAATGCATCGGAGGAGAATGGCAAGCTTGTCTTCCTTAAGAAAATAGTAAGGGGAGCTGCCAGCAAGTCCTATGGAATCCATGTGGCAGAGCTTGCCGGTATTCCTTACGAGATAATAGTACGGGCCAAAGAGCTTATGGCAGCCTTCGAGAAAGAGTCAAAGGCAGCATCTGTCCCTGAGCAGACAGAGACTATAGACCTGTTCCCACAGGAGGATATGCTCAGGAGCGAGATCCTTTCTGCAGACTTAAGCAACATGACTCCGCTGCAGGCCCTCACATTCCTTTCAGATCTCCAGAACCGCTATAAATAATCAGTTTCTGTAGGAATCCAGGAAGAGCAGCATATAGTGCTGTATATTGTCAAAGTACTTCTTCTGGAACTCGGCACCAGCTCTGGTCACATACCTGAAATGCCAGGATTCCCAGTCGTAGCCGGTAACATCCTCATAGCCCTTGGGGAAGGAGAGGGAGAAACCATATTTCCAGGCATTCTCAGTAAGCCATTTCTCCTCTTTTGTCCCAGCAAAAGTATTCTCCACATCGTTGAAATCAATTACAGTTCCCAGCTGGTGCTGAGATGCTCCGGGAGGGGCAGAGAAGGTATCGGTCTTCTCCTTTCCATACTTTGAGATATAGTAGTTGTAGAGTCCGACCTGGTACTTATAATCACGGTAGGCAGAGGAGACCATAAGGGAGAGCCCTTCTTCAGCACTGTCAGAAATCATCTTCTTCAGGGCCTCGAATGTCACTTTCTCAAGCTTCATCCCTTTCTTATTCACCTTGATCCCTTTTCCATCAAGGGAAACAAGCTCTCCAGGGTTGTAGTCGGCTGTAAGGAGGTGGCTCTTGTCTGCAATAATAAAGAACCGGCTATCCTCTGCAAGGACAGCTGCAAGATCTGCTTTAAAGGCATCCATATTGTTCAGTATGTTGCCCTGCATATTCTCGGGAAGCTGGCTTACAGCAATAGAGGCAATGCGGATAGCCTCCTCATCCACAGCCTCTTCAGTTTCAGCCTGCTGAACCTTCTTCTCCTTGGCGGTGCAGGAGGCACCGAACACCAGAAAAACAGCAAGCATCAATATGCTAAGCTTAGAATACGGTTTCAATCACTTCCTCCATTCTGCTTACCGGATGGAATGTGATTCCTTTCTTAATATAAGAAGGGATCTCATCCAGATCCTTCTGGTTCTGCTTTGGGATTATGATATGCTTTATCATGTTCCGCCGTGCCGCAATAGTCTTTTCCTTAAGGCCACCGATAGGAAGCACATCTCCTGTAAGGGAGAGCTCTCTAGTCATGGCAAAGCCAGGCTTAACCTGTTTTCCTCTTATTAAAGAAAGAAGGGCAGTGGCCATGGTTATGCCGGCAGAAGGGCCATCCTTAGGGGTTGCACCCTCTGGAATATGGAGGTGATACCTGTAGTTCTCGAAAGCATCCCGCCCGACGCCGAACTTGTCAGAAACTGTCCTCACATATGTATAGGCTATGTTTGCAGACTCCTTCATGATGTCTCCCATCTGGCCTGTAAGCTGGAAACCCTCCCGGCCCGGGGTGCGGACTGTCTCTATCATAAGGGTGTCGCCACCGAAGTTGGTCCATGCAAGGCCAACAACCATGCCTGGGCGTGAAGGAACTTTAAGCTCCTCCTCAGGGAACCGCGGTTTGCCAAGGTATTCCTCCAGTTTGTCGGGGGTAACCTCTACCGGATATTCAATGCCGTCAAGCACTAAGGCTTTTGCAATCTTCCTATGAATCCTGTCCAGAGCCTTCTCAAGGTTACGCACACCCGATTCTCGCACATAGTTCTCTGCTATGATTGAAAGGGTGTCGGGGCTGTAATGCACCTGGCTCTTGTCCAGGCCGTTTGCAGCCAGGCTCTTGGGCAGCAGGTACTTCTCGGCAATCTTGACCTTCTCCTGTCGGATATATCCTGCAATGCGGATTATCTCCATCCTGTCCCTGAGAGGTCCGGGAATGGTGTCCAATGTGTTTGCAGTGGTTATGAACATAACGTTGGAGATATCGAATGGGAGGTTCAGGTAGTTGTCCCGGAACGATACATTCTGCTCAGGATCCAGCACCTCGAGGAGGGCAGAGGAAGGGTCTCCCTGATAAGAGGAGCCCATCTTGTCTATCTCGTCTATCATAAAGACAGGGTTTGCTGTCTTTGTAATCTTGAGTCCCTGGATAATCTTTCCAGGCATTGCACCGATATAAGTCCTCCTGTGTCCCTTTATCTCGGCCTCATCCTTCATGCCGCCCACAGAGAAACGGAAGAATTCACGGTTCATAGCCCTTGCGATGGAACGGCCCACCGAGGTCTTTCCAACTCCCGGAGGTCCCACCAGACAGAGTATAGAGCCCTTGGAATCCTTCTTTAGCTTTTTAACAGAAAGGAACTCTATGATACGCTCCTTGACATCCTTGAGGCCATAGTGGTCCTTGTCCAGAATAGACTTTGCCTTCTTTATATCAAGCTTATCCTCCGACATCTTGTTCCACGGCAGTGATACAATAGTGGAAAGGTAGTTGCGGGTAATGCCAAACTCCGGGGAGTTTGAGTCCATCATGGAGAACTTCTCAAGCTCCTGCTCAACCTCCTCCTTCACCTCGCCGGTCAGATGGAAGCTGTCAATCGCCTCCTTGAACCTGTTATACTCGCTGTCCTTGGAATCGACCGGAAGCCCCAGCTCCTTGCGTATAGCCTTCATCTCCTCCTTAAGGAAGTATTCCCGCTGGCTCTTCTCTATCTTCTCGTTGATCTTACGCTGAATCTTCTTCTGGATTCTGAGCAGCTCCTGCTCCTTCTTGATGAAGATTATTACTTTCTCCATCCGCTCCCTGATATCAAGGGTCTCAAGGATATCCTGCTGCTCCTTCCTGTCTATGTTAAGGATAGAGGCGACAAAGTCGGCGATCTTGCCTGGCTGGTCAATGTTGACCATATTAAGGCGCATCTCCTCGGAGAAGAGGGGATTGTTCTCTGATATCTGCTTCATCTCTGACAGGATTGCCTGTGTAAGTGCCTTTATATTGCTTCCCTTGTCAAACACCTCGTCAAGATACTCAACCTCGGCTGCAATCGGGGTGTGGCGGGTAAGGGGAGTGATAATCCTGAAACGCTTTAATGTGGAGATGAAAATATTCATCCCGCCGTCTGGCAGGTTTATCTTCTTCACAATCTTTGCCACAGTACCCACTGAGTACAGATCTTCTATGGAGACAGGACTCTCATCCTCGCTGTTATCGTCCTTAAGCATAGTAAGTCCCAGTATGCCGCCACTTTTGGTCAGTGCCTTCTCTACAGTGGCGATATCCTGATGGGATACAATCATGAGTGGGGTAAAGATGCCAGGAAAAATAGGCTTTCCCGAAAGGGGAACAATAAAAAGCCGGTCTGGCAGCATATTCTCTAAAGTTACAATATCTTTTTCAGCCAAAATAATTACTCCTAAGTATAAAGTACTTATTACTATAATTAAAAGTCAAGTGAAGGCAATTTTTTTATTATACTTTACATTTATAAAAAATCTCGGTATAATTTTCAGGATCACTTTGAAGGAGTTTATTGTTATGAGTATCCCTTTGGCAACATTGGAAGATAATAAGAAAAATGTCTATGAACTTACCTGCGCAGCAATCAAAAGGGCAAAACAGATAGCAATAACAGGAGACGAGGAGCTGGAGGATAAATCCAACAAGATAACTTCTATCTCCCTTGATCAGGTCCTCTGTGAGAAAACACAGTACAAAGTGGAAAACTGACAGATTTGCAGAGTGTTCCTGTCATAGTAGTATTCGGCCCCACAGCAGTAGGCAAGACCGAATTTCTGCTTCATCTTGAGAATATAAGCGAAATTATAAATTCAGACTCCCTGCAGGTTTACCGCCACATGAGCATAGGTACAGCCAAGCCGGATAAGTCTGTAACCAGCCGGATACCTCACCATCTTATAGACTGCATAGACCCGGACCAGGAGTTTTCGGCCGGAGATTTTGTGAAACAGGCTGACAAGCTTTGCCACGAGATCTACAGCCGAGGGAAAATGCCTGTCATATCAGGCGGCACCGGCTTCTTCCTCAAGAACTTCATATACGGCCTTCCTTCTGCTCCGGCCTCTTCGGAGGAGATAAGGATACAGCTCCAGAAGCGTCTTGAGAAGGAGGGGCTCGAGGCACTCAGGGAAGAGCTGCACCAGAAGGATCCCGACTCTTGGCTCCGGATAAAGCCCCTCGACAGCTACCGCATATTAAGGGCTCTGGAGGTTTACTATACATCAGGCTCGCCACTCTCCGACTATAAGCTTCCTGATAAGATGAGAAGCGGCTACAGATTCCTCCTCATCGGCCTTATCAGGGACAGGGCAGAGCTCTATGAGAGGATAAATGAGAGGGTAGAGGCTATGTTCAAAGCAGGACTCCCGGAGGAATACAAGAAGTTGAGAGCCATGGGTTACAGCCCTGCCTCTCCCGGCCTCAGCGCCATTGGATACAGGGAGTTCTCCATAATGGAGGAGCTTGGGAGCATGACTCTGAACGATGTCAAGGAGCTTATAAAGCAGAACTCCCGCAATTATGCAAAACGGCAGATAACCTTCTTCAAGGCGCTTCCAGATGTCAATTGGATCCATCCGGACCAGTGGCAGGATGCAGTTGAAATGGTAAGCAATTTCAGATAGAGTAGAGTCATGTGTTATTTCTGCGGCCAGCCATTTACTGGAGACAAAGTTTATAGAAGCACAGTATGCTCAAAATGCGGAAGAGATCTTCACAGCTGCCTTAACTGCCGGTTCTACGACAAGGGCTCCCAGTGGGACTGCCGCGAGTCTATATCGGAAGGGGTGTCCGACAAGGAGAAGGCCAACTTCTGCGAATGGTTTGAATATGCAGACAAAGCTGCATCCGGTGCTGACAAGAAGGCCCAGGATGCCAAATCCCAGCTTGCGAAGCTGTTCGGTGATATCTGATGTCTAAAGTTGTAGGATTCTACGATTCAGGCATAGGCGGCCTGCCATACCTTGAGTGGCTAAAGAAGCACACCACAGGATGCAGCTTCCGCTATCTGGCAGAAAGCAGGCACTTTCCCTTCGGCACAAAGACAGAGCCCGAGATCAAATCCATAGTATCAGAGAGCATAGGCCGCTTCATAGAGTCTGAGCATCCGGACCTTATAGTAATAGCCTGCAACACAGCCTCGGTCACAGCTCTGGCAGCGCTGCGGCAGCAGTATCAGATTCCGTTTGTAGGGGTTGTTCCCGCGATAAAGCCGGCAGCCGCTATATCCAGAAAAAAATCAATCGGCCTCTTTGCCACAAACAAGACAGTATCCCAGCTATATACCAAGAATCTTATAGATACATTTGCTTCCGGCTGCCGGGTAAGCAAGTTCGCTATGCCCGAGATTGTCGCATTTGTAGAAAAAAATATATTCTCTGCCACAGAGGATGAGATCCTGAAGATTATAACTCCGGCCGCAGACTTCTTTAAGCAGGAAGGGGTAGATACAGTGATTCTGGGCTGCACCCATTTTGTCTATCTTGAGGAGACCTTTAAAAAAGTTCTGGGCAGCTCTATCTCGGTAATCGACTCAAGGGAAGGGGTAGGCAACCGTGCTGTTTCGCTTCTGGATAAAATACAAGAGCACCCGGATGATGAGAAAGGTGATATGTTCTTTGTCACTTCAGTAGAGAAAATGCCTGGGAATTATAAGAGTATCTCTTCGCGCTACGGCCTTTCTTTCGGAGGAGAAATCTGATTTAGAAGCTGGTCAAGCCTGATCAGTATAGAACGCACTTCAGAGCGCATGGAATCTGGAATCTCATCGGGAATGGCATCCAATGCAACTTCGGGAATCTCGTCCTTGAGAATATCATCTGGAATAGTGTCAGAAGCAGTATTATCCATAGGGATAAGATCAAGAGGCTCGGTATCCTCCTGGGTCGAATCCATAGGACCTTTCTTAATCCAGACGCCGTATTTTTCCAGTTCCTCATCGATGTTCATAATATGATTTTATAATTTTTTTTTAAGGTTATCAAGATTTTGTCCGTATAAATAAATATGAAACTCATCCGGTTCATTATTACTGCTGCATACCTTTCGCTCTTCATCTTCTTATCGACATCCCTTTTCCTGGGAGATACAAGCTATAGGGCATATGATGAGCTGGAAAGCTACAAAGAGACACTGGCAGCAAACGTAAAAGAACTGGAAAACATCAACCTTAACCTTAAGAAACAGTGCGAAGCCCTCGGAAGCTCAGAAGAGATGCTGCTTCAGGCAAGAGGTATGGGCCTTGTGAGCAAGCAGGAAAGAGTAATAATCATCGACAACGCATCATACGGCGTATACAGCTACGA
This sequence comes from Spirochaetia bacterium, assembly GCA_017642445.1. Classification (GTDB taxonomy): domain Bacteria; phylum Spirochaetota; class Spirochaetia; order CADAEX01; family CADAEX01; genus CADAEX01. Next base: position 90,275 of record JAGCPA010000095.1, on the reverse strand, counting down.
CCTGGGTGGCCGCTACAGCTCAAATATCAAAGACTACAACAGAATCATAGATATGAATAATCTCCGGATCTGCAGCATTGCTATTGCTATCGTCTTGACAATGTTGATATATTCATTCATAGGATTGAGACATGGTAATAAAGTTCGGAAATCCAGACCTGTTGAAAACAGTATCCCAGACATTGCTGAATGATGGCGTAGTCATCATTCCCACCGACACACTCTACGGCTTTTCCTGCATCCAAGGAAAGGGAGAGCACAGGATAGAGGAGATCAAGGGAAGGGGCACAGGCAAACATTTCCTCAAGCTTGCCCTCAAAGAGCAGCTTACTATGCTGACACCGGAGCTTCCAGACTCAAAGCTTCTCTCTTACTGGCCAGGACCTCTTACACTTATCCTCAAGGGAATAAACAATCCCACAGAGGGAATCAGGGTCCCTGACAACAGCTTTATCCAGAACCTCCTTGAGAATGTGGGGCAGCCAGTCATATCTACCAGCATAAACTACAGTGGCCAACAGCCTATGACATCCATAGAAGAGATCATAAAAGAATTCGAGGACAAGGTTGACATTATTGTAGATGCAGGAGTGCTTCCGAAGTCTCTGCCATCCACCATAATAGACCTTTCAGACGGCACACCGCGTCTGGTACGGCAGGGTCAGCTGAAGGTGAATCTGTGAGCTGGAAGGTATATCTGAGCATCGGCTCCAACCTGGGCGACCGGGAGAAAAACCTTGCATTTGCCTATAATAATTTAAAGTCAGTTTTAAAAAATATTAAATCTTCATCACTTTTTAAAACAGAACCTATGTATAATACAGACCAGCCTGAGTTCCTCAATGCTGTCTTTTACGGAGAGACAGACCTGGGCTCCTATGAGCTTTTAGACTATATCCACACCTTAGAGGATAAGGCTGGGCGCGACAGGGCCAAGGCTGGATGGAAAGGGCCGAGACCACTTGATATCGATATCCTCCTCTATGGCAATACTATCTCTGACGACCCTGTGCTGACCATACCGCATCCAGGGATCAAAGAGCGGGGCTTTGTCCTTATCCCTCTGACTGAGATAGCTCCTGACCTGTCCGATCCCGTCACCGGCCGGAAATACCAATATTTTATTAAAAACAATATGAACTTTAGTGTTAAGTACTATAAATCATCTGCGATATTTGATATAATCGCAACAGATGGCAGATAAAGAAATCGAAGATAAAGAAGGTCTCCGGCTTCAGGTCTACATGGCCCGGTGCGGTGCCGGTTCACGCAGAGCCTGCGAGAAGTACATAGCCGAAGGGCAGGTGCGGGTGAACGGCCAGGTTGTGACCGAGATGGGAATCAAGGTGATGCCCGGCGATACCGTTGAATACCGCGGCCGGAAGCTCTATCCCGACAAGAAGAAAATCTACATAGCATTCAACAAGCCGGTAAAGGTGCTCTGCACCAGCGACGACCCAGAGGGAAGGGATCTTGCCATCAACTATTTCAAGGACTCTTTCCCATACAGGCTCCACAACGTGGGACGGTTAGACTATATGTCATCGGGCCTCATCTTCTACACAAACGACGGCGACTTCACAAAGGCGGTTGCCCATCCGTCGGCCCAGACCGAGAAAGAGTACATAGTGGAGACCTCAAAGCCGATTCCCGAGGAGATCCTTATCCAGTTCACCCAAGGGTTTGTGATAGAAGGGGTCAAATACAGGATAAAGAAATACTACATAACGTCTGCCACCAAGGTGCATCTGATACTTGTGGAGGGCAAGAACAGGGAGATCCGCCGGTTCTTCCAGTACCATAAGCTTAAAGTGAAGAAGCTCCACCGCATACGGATAGGCAGCGTGCGGCTCGATCCGGCCATGCCGTCCGGGGGCTTCAGGCTCCTTACACAGAAAGAGATCGACAGCCTTATGAAAGGAGATAAATAATGGTAATCGCAATAGACGGCCCGGCAGGGGTAGGCAAGAGCAGCATAGCCAAGAAGATAGCCGAGAGAATGGGCATATTCTACCTTAACTCAGGCAATTTCTACCGTGCCATAACCCTCTATCTCCTTGAGAAGAACATAGATGTCAAGGATGAGAAAGCTGTCATAGAGGCAGCCTCTCAGTGCGATATTACAGTAAAGAACCACCATGTCTACCTTAATGGGGCAGATGTGGAGGAGAAGCTTCACAGCGATGCTGTGGATGCAATTGTGGCACCAGTCTCTGCAATAACAGATGTCCGCCATATTGTGAACAGGATGCTCCGGGCACTTGCAAGCCATCTGGACCTGATATCGGAGGGGAGGGATGTGACCACAGTTGTCTTCCCAGACGCAGACTACAAGTTCTACTTCGATGCCGATGCAAGGACAAGGGCAGAGCGCCGTTTCAAGCAGGGAACCAGCAACATGACCCTGGAGGAGATAGAGAAATCTATCATAGAAAGAGACAGAATTGACCGCAATAAAGCCTTCGGGGCATTAAAAATTGCAAAAGATTCAATATATATTGATACAACAGGCTTGACCATAGACCAAGTTTATGCGAAAGTTACTGATAGTATAAAATAATAATATTTAGGTAGGTAGGAGTTTTTTCAAATGGCAGAAAAAGAATTGATCAATGAAGAAACAGTGAATCAGACAAATCTTCAGGAAGAGTACATGAATTCCATGAACGAACTTCAGGAAGGGAAAATCATTGACGGAAAGGTTATCCAGGTTACTGCAGATACCGTATTCATCGACGTCAATTACAAATCAGAAGGGAAGATCCCAATCAACGAGTTTGATGAGATCCCTAAGATCGGGGACGATGTCAAGGTTGTGCTGGTAAGGAAAGAAGACCGGTATGGCAACATCGTGGTTTCCAAGAAACAGTATGACGAGAAGAAAGTTCTTAACGATGTCAAAGAGGCAGAGAAAGAAGGAACAGCAATAAAGGGCAAGATCACCAAGGTTGTGAAGGGTGGTTTTGAAGTTACTATCGGACCTACACTCAAGGGCTTCCTGCCGATCTCAAAGGCAGATATTGTCAAGATCGAGGATCCGGAACCATATGTTGGAATCACCTCCATGTTCTTCATCGAGCGCTCTGGCAGCGAGAAGAAGATGAACCTGGTGCTCAACAGAAGAAAGTTCCTTACAGAAGAGCTTGCAAAGAAGAAAGAGGAGTTCTACAACACTGTTCACGAAGGTGACACAGTAGAGGGAACAGTAAAGACTATCGCAACATTCGGTGCATTCATCGACCTGGGCGGATTCGACGGTCTGCTGCACATCAACGACATGAGCTGGGGCCATGTGACAAAGCCTAAGGAATATGTGAAGAAAGGACAGAAGATCAAACTCAAGGTCATCAACCTGGACAAAGAGAACAACAAGATCAACCTGTCACTCAAGCACTTCACAGAGAATCCATGGGACACATTCGAAGATCGCTATCATGTCAACGACATTGTGACAGGAAAGGTTACCAAGCTTACCGATTTCGGCGCATTCATCGAGCTGGAAGAGGGAATCGAGGGAATGGCTCATGTATCTGAGTTCTCCTGGGTAAAGAAAGTCAACAATCCTAAGGATATGTTCAAGGTAGGGGACGAGGTTAAGTGCATGATCCTTGGCTACAACCTGAGCGAAGGAAAGATCTCCCTCGGAATCAAGCAGGTTCAGGACAACCCATGGGACACTATCGAAGAGAAGTATCCTGTAGGAACAGAGCTTGAGAGACCTATCGTAAAGATCACAGCAACCGGTGCATTCATCCAGCTGGAAGAGGGAATCGACGGCTTCCTGCATGGAGACGATATCTCCTGGCTCAAGAAGGTCAAGAACCTCAACACCATGTTCAAGGTCGGCGATACTGTAAAGGTAAAGATCGTAAACTGCGACAAGGTGCAGCATAGAATCAGACTTGGAATCAAGCAGCTTACAGAAAACCCATGGTCAGTCCTTGCTAAGACATATCAGCGGGGCAGCATCATAGAGGGCGAGATCTCCTCTAAGACAGAGTTCGGCCTGTTCGTAAAGGTTCAGGATGGAATCGAAGGTCTTATCAACAAGAGCAACCTCCAGGAGGAGTTTGTTGAGAATGTTGACAAGGAGCTCGAGAAGTTCAATGTCGGCGACAAGGTCAAGGCTATGGTCATCGAGATCAATCCTAAGAAGCAGAAGCTTGGTCTCTCCATCAAGGAGTACAAGAAGTCTCTGCAGAGAGAGGAGATCTCCAAGTATATGAGCGAGAACGAAGAACCTAAGGCTACCTTGGGAGATTTCTTTAAACACTGATCTAGGAGTCGATTATGGAGCAGGAAGAAAAAGTAACCGCACATCAGAAGATAAGTAAATTCATTGCAAAGTATGCTAAGCCTGCAGGAATCTTTCTGATCGGTGTGCTTGTGCTTTTCGTCATTGTCCAGATATTCAACTATGCCAACGCCAGGAAGATAGAAAAATCCACAATGGCTGTAGAGGATATCCAGAACCGGTATGTGGAGGCTTCCGAGGCTGACAAGAGCGAGGAACCTTCCTTCGATGCATACAAGGGTTATATAACAGAGCTTGACGGCGTGATTGCAAAATATCCGAAGGAATATGCAGGGCGCCGTGCTCTGCTTCTCAAGGGTGACATCTTATTCCGTTTCAAGGATTACGATAAGGCTGCCGAGGCTTATAAGAAGTTTGCGGCCGATTATCCAAAGTCATACGATGCACCTATTGCCATCTACAACACAGGCGTGTGCTACGAGAGCACAGGCAAGGCAAAAGAGGCAGAAGCTGAATATCTCAAGATTTACAATAACTACAAGAGCAGCTATGCTCTTATGCCAAAGCTGATCTTCTCTTTGGGAAGACTTGCAGAAGCTGATAAACGCTATGCAGATGCAGAGAAATACTACAATCAGATTTCTGAAGAGTATTCTGGAAGCAACTATTCCCAATATGCCCAGGACAGAATCATCCTGATGCATGCAAGGGGAGAACTCTGAGGCAACGGCAGCAGTGAGCAGGGGAGTAAGAACACTATTATACTTCTGTATCATCACAATGGTGATGCTCCTATGCTCCTGCGGTCTTTATTCTTATCCATACATAAGTGAGCCATCTCTCCGCGGAGGTACTGCAGGTACCGTTCAGAACTATGTTTACATAATACACGACGGAGACAACGATCCAAACGTATTCAGGGGATATGAGCTCTATTACAAATTCTATAATGCAACCACAGCCGAGAATGACCATTCAAGGGATTACAAATCTATTTTCAGCGTAAGCAACCCTGATTATTCCGCACTGGTTGCGGCCGGCTACAAGCGGTGCCGCACCGAAAAGCTCTATAAGAAGGATACAACATATCCTATGTTCAAGGTTCCGGCCGATGACAGAGACGACGATTTCGAGCTTGAATTACGCTTTGATACAGTAACCACAAAAGACAACAAGTTCGAGATGCAGCTCAATTATCTAGGCGACGCAGTGCCGTTCTACAGGGCAATCCAAGACCAGAATCCCGATTCAGGAGAGCCTGAGAGAGCTGGTGGCAAGTCTGACGATCCAATCTACAAGGACTTCAACAGCGACGATATAGAGGCAGGCGATTCTGATCTGAATGGAAATCCATATACCTCTGTTGCGCTTTCATTCTATATAATCGGTTACGGAGTGCACGAGAACCACAATCTCTACAGCAAGCCGGTGTGGCTTGGAGTAGTACGCTGCTGGACTAATTAAAGGAGAAGCTGTGTTAGATTACTATCTTGCCAATACTGCGCTGGTTTATATGATAATCGGCTTTGGATGCACATTAGTTCTTTATTTCAGCTATAAGAGGGATTTTGTAGGAAATTTCTGGCTTGTGCTGGTCCTTGGAATAATAGGATCGTTCCTCGGGGCAGTAATAGAATATTTCTTCGGCGATATAATCATGATGCTGACAAAAGTGTCGGGCCACATCAATATTTTCCCGGCCTTGATAACTGCCTGCATAGTTATCTCAATCTACCACAAGGTGAGCAGCCGCCGGGACAGGTGAGCTCTTTTTCTATATTTCCTTTGCTTCCTATAATAGATATTCTGTCTACTTTTACTAACAGCAAAAAATAAGGGGAATGGAAACCCATCCCCCTTTCTGCATTCTTTATAAAAGCCATCAGCTGGCATAAGCCTGGAGCTCTTCTGCCATAGGCATTGCCCTGAGCCGCATTATAGCACGCTTCTCTATCTGTCTTATTCTCTCTTTGGTCAGGTGGAACAGATCTCCGATCTCCTTAAGGGATTTTGGTTTGATTCCACCGATTCCATAGCGCTGTCTGAGAATTGCAGCCTCTTTCTCCGGAAGCTTGTCCAGCAGTTTCTGTACTTCATCCTTTAAAGATTCGTTCACAACTGCATCCTCAGGCTGCATAACTTTCTTATCCTCAACAAAGTCGCCTAAAAGCGATGCATCGCGGGTTCCCTGCTTTACCGGTGAGTCAAGGGATACATATTCCCTGGAGATGCTCAGAAGCTCTGCAACATCCTTCTTATCCATCTTAAGATGTTCTGCAAGCTCTGCTGCATCCGGCTCATGTCCTAATGCTTCATACATAACCTTTCTGGCCTTCTCAATCTGCACAAGCTCGCCGAAACGGTTGAGCGGCAGTCTGATCATCTTGGACTTCTCGCCGATAGCCTTGAGAATAGCCTGGCGTATCCACCATACAGCATAGGAAATGAAATGATAGCCTCTGGATACATCATATTTTTCGATAGCATTGATAAGGCCGATATTGCCCTCGTTGATGAGGTCTGCCATCGGGAGCCCCTTGTTCTGGAACTTCTTGGCTACATTGACCACGAACCTGAGGTTGGACTTTATCAATATCTCTCTTGCATTCCTGTCGCCCTGAGCGGCAAGAGCTGCATACTTTTCTTCATCTTCACGTGAAAGAAGCGGAATCCGGTTGATTTCTTTAAGATACATTGCCAATACATTGTCATCATTTTCAAAATACTTATCAGCTTTCATTTTGCGCCTCCTATAATTAGAACTGCAATCATCGTGCCAAAGTTACATTTTGGTTGAAAATAATATGCTATTTCCTTATATTATAAGGAAATTATTTATTTTCCCCATCACTTCCCCGCCCTGCGCAAATCTTCTATTGTATCAAAATGACCCAAGGTCTATTTTTATAAGATAAATTGTATCTTTTTGACTCTGTTGCACACTTTTATATTGACCACCAGCCACCCTATTTCGTATATTTTAGGAAACAGAGTTAATATTCAGGAGGATATAGATATGAAAGTTATTCCATTGGAAGACAGAGTCCTTATTAAGACTGCAGAGCTTGAGGAGAAGACAAAGAGCGGACTTTTCATTCCTCAGACAGCTCAGGAAAAGACTCAGGTGGGCGTTGTTACCGCTGTAGGAAGCGACAAGGATGCTATCACTGTTAAAGTCGGCCAGAAGATTATGTACGACAAATATGCCGGAACATCAATCAAGGTTGACGGCGCAGACTACCTGATCATCAAGTCAAAGGATATTCTGGCCGTTATTGAAGATTGACTCTAAGTTATCTCCTATAGATAAGCAGCCCCTGAAAAGGCTGCTTTTTTTATCTTTTCTTCTCCGGCAGCTGGGCCAGGATAACGGCACAGAACATAAGAAGACAGCCTGAAAGCTCCTTGAGGCTCAGCTGCTCTCCAAGTATTGCCCATCCGGAAAGGGCTGCAAATACAGACTCAAAGCTCATCAGAAGAGATGCGACAGCAGGCGACACATGCTTCTGCCCTATTATCTGGAATGTGTAGGCAAGGCCGCACGAGAAGATTCCTGCATAGAGTATAGGGAAGCTGCAGGCCAGGATATCCTTGAGATGCGGTGTCTCGAAGATGAACATCAGGATCATTCCCAGGGCGCCTGAGATAAGGAACTGTAGGCAGGCAAGCTTTATACCGTCGGTACGGGTTGCAAAATAGCCTACAGCCAGGATATGGAATGCAAAAGTAAGGGCGCAGAGAAGGATATAGAGGTCTCCCCTCTCCAGCACAAGCTTCTCGCCCATGCACAATAGGTAGAGTCCGCAGACAGCCAGGACTACAGCAGCCCACAGCGCTTTGCCGATCCTCTGCCCTATGAAGAGGCCAAGGCATGGAACCAGAACAATATAAAGCGATGTGATGAAGCCGGCCTTACCTGCACTGGTATATTGTATTCCCACCTGCTGAAGGTTTGTCGCAATGCACAGAAGAAGACCGCACACAAGGCCTCCTGCAAGGAGTTCTGAACGTCCGCTGCCGGCCGGAGGAATCATAGGCTTGTTGCGGCAGAAGACAGGGATGAACGGTATAAGGAAAAGACCGCCGATAAAGGTCCTTATAGAGTTGAATGTGAAAGGCTGCACATAGGACATCCCTATACGCTGAGAGACAAAGGCACAGCCCCATATGAAGGCTGTGAGAAGGAGCAGAAGGCTTCCGGCCAGTTTTTTGTTTTTCATATAAGACAGATTATAAAAAATATTCTTGTCTGTAAATATTTTTTTTGTTATATTGTAGGTGAATGAACCCAGGGGGTGAAAATGGTCTCGACTGGGGAATTTTGGTGCATGGACTGCAAGTAGAGCGTCATCTCTTAAATCTGGCAAAAACTTTATCTGCTAACACAGATTACGCTTTGGCTGCCTGAGGGCGGTCACGAACCTTCGGAATGCGGCTCCTAAGTCCGTTTTGGTTTGTCACAAACTGGGGCTTGCTGGAATAAAGGCCTGCGGTATTCCGGGACTTTCAGCAGGATACGGGAAAATCGGGGTGAGTTTTGGAAGCCTGCTTTTCCTCAAGCTTAATCCAAGACTAAGCTTGTAGACGTTCATGGGTCAATCTTCAGGACGCGGGTTCGACACCCGCCACCTCCACTATTCAAACATAAGGAGGCACACTATGTTTGATTATTCAAATACTGCACAGGCAGTAAAAGAACGCACACTTATCAAGAACGTATATATGTGGATGGCCGCAGGCCTTGCCCTTACTGGTCTTACATCGCTGTGGATGGCAAGCGACCCTGCCCGGGTACAGCAGATGATACAGGGCGGCACCATGTGGGTCTTCCTTATCGCAGAGCTTGTACTGGTGTTCTACCTCTCGGCAAGGCTTTTATCCATGAAGCCTCTGACCGCCACCCTATGCTTCGCAGGCTACTCTATCCTCAACGGTCTGACACTCTCTGTGATCTTCTATGCTTATACATTTGAGAGCATAACAAGCACTTTCTTCATCACAGCCGCAACATTCGGCGGAATGTGCCTTTATGCCATGACCACAAAGCGGAACCTGGCAACTATGGGCAACTACCTGGGAATGGCGCTGTGGGGTCTTATCATAGCTTCCCTGGTGAACATGTTCCTCAAGAGCAGCTCCTTCGACATGATGATCTCTGTAGTCGGCGTGCTGGTCTTCTGCGGACTTACTGCATACGACACCCAGTATATCCTGAATATAAGCCGGAACTACTCCGGTTCCCTGGATGAGAGCGACTACATCCGCTTCTCCATAATCGGAGCGCTCAAGCTCTACCTGGACTTTATAAACATGTTCCTGTACCTGCTCCGGTTCTTCGGCAGAAGAAAATAAATGCGTGTCACAGGCGGTATCTACAGCGGACGCCAGGTGCGGTGTCCCAAGGGGGTAATACGCCCCTCCATGGACCGGATGAGGGAATCTGTGTTCTCTATACTTGGAAACATGGAGGGCCTCTCTTTCCTGGATATGTTCAGCGGCTCCGGCATAATAGGCATAGAGGCCGCATCCAGGGGCGCAGATCCTGTGGTGCTTGTAGAGAAAGACTTTATCAAAAAGAATGTGATAAAAGAGAATATCTCTTTTGTTGAGAGCGATATCCAGCTGCGCCTTATGTCGGTGGAACGCTATATACAGTGCGCCCCTGACGGCAGCTTCGACCTTGTATTCTTAGACCCGCCTTTCCCAAGACACAAGAAGAAAGAGCTTATAGAAAAGATTGGAGCCACCTCTTTGGTTAAAGAGGGAGGCCTTCTTATGATCCACTACCCCAGCGAGGACAACCTGGACAAGGAGAAATTCGAGGCGTTTGATCTTATAGATGAAAGGAAGTATGGAAGATCCATAGTTCTCTTCTATAAGAAGAAAGCTCCTACAGAAGAGAACCAGGAAGCTGTCAGATAAGAACTACAGCTGGGAAACAGAAGTGCAGCACTGCCAGTGCAATAGCTAAGATTCCAATAGCAGTCTTGAATTTATCAACAGCAGAATAGAAAGAACCGCATGCCTTTCCGAAGTCAACTTTCTTCTTCTCTGCTTTTGGTGCAGCCTCAGCAGTCTCAGCAGCCTTTGCATCTTCAGCCGGTGCCTCAGCATCCGGATTAACCTCTGCAGCAGCATCTGGAACTGGAACTTCTTCTGCCGGCTTTACATTCTTGGTGATAGTATCCTTGAGGAAATAGAGACAGATGATGAAAGATGTGATAGCGATAAGAAGGTCGCCTACAACTGCAACATCACCCGGGGTTACGCTGATGATCAGGAACAGACCTGTAATACCTGCAACAATGGCAAAAATGAACTTGGATGTGCCATTCTCAAAGAACTCTGCCACTTTAACAGCCCTTGGGAACTTCTTTGCCAGGAAATCATTGGCAAAGTAGATACCGCCGATCAGGTTGACAAAAATAGCAAGAAAATAAAACTGCAACATTTTTTACTCCTTTATTTTATTTTTTTCATTCTCTATCATTTTATCGACAACCTGGAGCTTTTTCTGTAAGCTCTCGATTGCCTTCTGTATCTTCAGCCGCTCTGCCTCCAGATGAGAGACTGGAGAAACCTGCTCCACCTTTGGAACCGGTTTTATTATTCCGGTCTTAACAGAAGGGGCGCTCTCCCCCTCCATAAACGCATGGACAGCTTCTTCCCTCCTGCGGTCATCCTTCATGCCGGCTACAGTCTTCATATTATCATATCCTATCTCCGGTGTCACGTCATACTTTTCTATCCGGAGCAGAGTGTTTGCTGTAGTCTTCTCTATCCCAAGCTCCCGGTCCACATAGTCGTCGAAGGAAAGATGGCGCTCTATGCACATATTCCTGGCCTCGTTGAGCACCTTGGCAAAATCCTTCATTATGGCGCCGTTCTTCTGCAGGAAGTTCTCCTTTATCTGCTTTGTAAGCTCTATAAAGGTCTTGTCGCTCCTGAATGGATTTGAGTAGATGCCAGTCTCCTCTGCCTTCTTTAAAAGCTGATGGAATGTGGCCCAGAACTGAGCTGTGTGGCAGCGGTTGGAAAGCGATACGTTGCCATTCTGGCAGCTCACAATATGGTGGGCAAACTCGTGGATTGCAGTATAGATCAGGTCGCTGTCACCAGACATATTCTTGTTGTGGATAAGAATCTCACGCTCTAAAGGCTTGTAGAGACCATCCACCTTCTTGCTTTTCTTGCCGGAGAATACAAGTGTGAAGGGAGGTACATCGGCCAGGGTGCGGAGTCTGTCGGCCAGCTGATCCTGATTCATGATTATTCCTTGAATAGTGCGCTCTGGAAATCTGAGATAAAGGATTGATCCTGCTTTATAGCATCGAGGAGCTTGCCGACCCCAGCCTCAACAACAGCTTTTGCGCTGCTGCCCACTGCATGGCAGCTGTCTGTCTCCATATCGTAGATCACGACACCCTCTCCATCGGCAATATAGAAAGCAAGGCTTATATCGCCGGCATAACCCTGATAGTCATGGGTCATGTCAGAGGTGAACACCTCCATCTGGACATGGAACTTCTCCTTGGTGTTGGGAACCACAAGGTTGAGCTGGAGCTGCTGGTCTAGGAAACTGCGGTACATGGAGACCAGGTTGTCGGAGAAAAGATCCTCTGCAACCTTGACCTCGGCTGTAACAGACATCTTGTCCACCATAAGGAGCAGGTCTGCATCTGGTATCTCGACTTCCAATGCATTTGCCACTGTCTCATCCAGTGATATCTTGAAGCAATACTGCTTTTCTCCGGTCCCTGCGGCAATACCGCACTGGAATTCGCCGAAGAATACGCCGTCCGGGCCTGTCTCCAGGCTGTCAAACAATGTGCCGTCCTCGTAAAGTACTGAAATAGGAACAGCTCCCGCAGGAACACCTGAATTCGAGTCTACATATACCATGATGTTGAAGCTGTCGCCGAACTCGCAGTGCTGGTAATCCGGTGATATAGCAATTGTCAGCGATGCAACATCGGCATTGAGATTCTGGAGTATGTAGGCAGTCTGGTCGCGGGTTCCGTCTGTCAGGGCAACTGTATAGGCCTCCTGCAGTATCTCGAGGCGCTCGGCCACTGTCTTGGCATCGGGCAGACGGTTTAGGATATCATCCACCGAAGAAGCGGCCTGCTCTTCAGCACCGGCCTCAGCCTCTGCATCCTGGGATTTATCGCCTATCTGGAGAAAATCTTTGACCGACTGGCAGCCTGTCATAAGAAAAAACAATATGCTTAAAAGGATTAACCATTTATATTTCATATATATACCTTATTTAAGGATAGATAAAAAAAAACGGGCTGTCAAGGACAACCCGCTTTTCATCTTAAACAAGAATCAGTAGCTCTTGGAAGAAGCCATCTTGCGGTTCTTCTTCATCTGCTTTCTGAGAATTGCTTTCTTCTTCCGTGTATTGATTGTAGAAGGCTTCTCATAATACTCTCTTTTCTTCCACTCTCTGATGATACCCTCTTTCTCCACCATTCTCTTGAAGCGCTTAAGGGCCTTCTCCAGTGGTTCGTTGTCGTCAACCTTAACAAATGCCATTATGATTCACCTCCTTCGGTACTATAGTCCGCAGTACGGGCTCTATCTTAAATAAAACTATCTTTTTTGTCAATTATTTCGGGCTTTTTTCCATGTCGATTATGACAAGCTGCGGTGTTGTCTTGTTGCGGAAGTAGTTGTAATCCACACGGAATATGGCATCCACAGTGTCGCCCACATTCAGGTCACGCCCTGCCCTGTCGCTGCTGTTCCAGTAGATGGCAGGCCAGATATTCTTTCCGGCATCCAGGGTGAACTTGATATGGCCAACCTCTTTCTGCCCCACAATATCAAGGGTTTTGATAACCAGCTTCTTGGCAAGGAACACCAGAGGTGGATTGCTCTCGCCATAAGGATTAAGACGCTGCGCCACATCCAGGATATCTTCGGTAAGGTAACCCTTGGGCAGCTCTGCATCAATCTCTGGATAAGGCTTTTCGGGAATATCGATCCCCACCTCCTCCACATAGCTGTTCACCTTCTTCCTGAACATATCAAGGTTGGACGAGGAAAGGGAGAAACCACCTGCAAAATCGTGGCCGCCGTAGTCAAGGAAAACCTCCTTGCAGTAATCAAGAAGAGGCATTATAGAGTAGTTCCTGATGCTGCGCACCGAGCCTATGACCTTGTCCTCCATGACAGTATAGATGATGGCCGGAGCATTGTAGTAGCCTGAGAACTTGGAGGCAAGAATACCTGTGATACCCCTGGGCACCCCCTTCCCGCCTGTGAAAACCAAGGAGCTTGAGAACTCCTCGAAGCTCTCCTTTGCAGAATGGGTCAAAAGCCCCCAGTAATCCTCTCCCTGCTTCTTCCTCTGCTTGTTCAGAGAGAAAAGCTCATTGCCCAGTCTCTCAACTTCGGCAGAGTCAGCTGATTTGAAGAAGTTCACAGCCTTGGAGGGAACTCCCATCCTTCCCGAAGCATTTATTATCGGGGTTATGTACCAGGCCACATCTGTGACTGTTATGCTCTTGTCTATGATCTTCTGCTCGCACAGTAGCCAGTGGAGCCCCTTGCTGCTGTGCTTTGTAATATGCATAAGGCCACGGTTCACCAGGATGCGGTTCTCGTTGACCAGAGGCATAAGGTCTGCGACAGTGCCCAGAGCCACCAGAGGAAGCTTTTTCTCGTACTCATCTGAAAGAGCCGGATACTTCTTATAAAGGAGCAGCTTGAAAAGGCTAAGGAGCACATCAAGCTCTGTGATCTCCCTGGAGCTGTAGCGGCTGTCATGGCTCAGCTCTCTCATCTTAAGGAGCCCCATGCCGGATAAACTCGGGAAAAGCTTATAGATCTCAGGAGCCAGATCCAAGGTCTCAAGATCCACCTGCGGGAACACTGCCCTGAAAAGTCTCTTCTGGTTCTGAGCTCCGAAGGTTATGATTATTGAGCCTGAGAAGAAGTCCATGAGCCGTGTCGATTCTATGGAAGTTATGATGCCCGGCACAACTGTCTCGGTTATCTGAGCCACCTCAACCAGGTTATATAGCTTCTTGGCATTGAATATAAAGCAGCCGTCAGGCCCCGGAACTATATTAAGCAGGGTCACATTCTTGTTGTAGTAGGAGGTGCGCGAGAACTCAAGAGCCCATATAAGCTTGGCCACAACTCCGCAGCCGGCCAGATCCCTGAAAGGATAGCCGCAGTCAGGCACCTTTGGATTGATTATAGCTGTGCATTCCGGAAGCTCTGCCGGAGCTGTGTGATGGTCCAGAACTATCACATCTATCGATTTATCAGTTGCGTAAGCAATCTCCTCCTTGTTGGAGATCCCGCAGTCTACTGTGATGATCAGTGTTATGTCGTTGGCAGATGCAAAGTCCACAGCCTCCGGTGTAAGGCCATAGGGGGCATCCCCCTCGGGCACCTTCCAGAACGGGTCTGCAATTCCCAGCGAGGAGAGCATATCGGTCATAAGGACAGTAGAGGTTATTCCATCTGCATCACGGTCGCCGAAGACCATGACACGCTCCCCTTCCGAGGCAGCATCCAGAATCCGGTCCACTGCATCCTCCATCTGATGGAAGAGGAATGGGTTGTGGAGGTACTTTATCTCGTCCTGGAGATAGAACTTAAGCTCCTCCGGGGCTGTGATGCCGCGGCGCACCAGGATAGATGCAAGGAGAAGCGAAACCTTGTACCTGGAGGCCAGATCCTTAACATCCTGGCTCTCTATGAATTTTTTATTATATCTCATCCGAGTTCCTTACAATGTCAAAAGCCCCCGAGAGTGTGTTCAGAGTGCATTCCAGCACAGACTGCACCATGGAGAGGACTGAATGCTCAAGAAGAGCGGCATCTTTCCTGCCCAGCCTGATATGCACTGCCTGGTCGAAAGGCAGGCCCAAGGTATAATCAAGATATTTAAAAACGCCGGCAGAAAGCTTATCTGATTCTACCATAGAATCTGATTTCTGGAAATAGCTGACAGGCGGAAATCCCATAAGATTGAGAAAACGGAGCAGGAACTGGACATTGATGTAGAGGATCTCATCCTCCTTGGCCACCTCCAAAAGCTGCATAGAGGCTATGAGAAGATAGAAAAGCTCGGATGATGAGTCGCCTCCCCCATGTGTCCGCATTATAACCTCGAACCAGGTGAGCACTGTGTAATATTTCTTTATGTCGGTCTGAATCTGGAGGAATGAATATTCCGGCGAAAAGTCCTCTATCTTGGGCTTCCTGGCCGAAGGACTCTGGTATAAAACAAAGTGGCCACAGGAGAGGGGGGAAACCAGAGGGCCTATCTTGCTCTTAGGCTTATACCCACCGTAGGCTGTGGCCTCGGTTATGCCATACTCCGGAGAGAATATCCGCACTCCCTTATGGAATTCACCTATGCGGGAGTTCTTAAGTATTATTCCATCCAGTTCTGTATAGCGGTTCATCAGCTGTTATTGTACAGCGATTCACCTGTTTTTTACAATAGCAAAAGAGAATTCGCAGCTCACGCAGAGCTTTCCGTTCACCTTTCCCTCGCCCGATGCGAAATAGAATGGTCCCTTGTTCCCCTTGATCCTGCACTCAGACTCAAAGGTGTCGCCGGGGAGCACCGGATTGCGGAACTTGACCTTATCAAGCCCTGTGAACATAGGGAGTGTGCCGTCGATGCACTTGTCTGCAAGGAGCACGCATGTAGCCTGGGCCAGCATCTCGCAGAGGATAACTCCTGGAACAACCGGACGGCCGGGGAAATGCCCCTTGAGGAAGAACTCCTCTCCGCTCACCTTATACTTGCCATGGGCAACCCCATCAACAACCTCTGCCTCCTGCACCAGAAGCATGTTGTCCCGGTGCGGCAATATTTTCTTGATATCTTCCTGATTCATTCAATCCTCACATTTCTTAAATGCCAAGCAGGCATTGTGTCCGCCGAAGCCCAAGTTTACAGACAGAGCCAGCTTTATCTCTGCCTTCCGCGCAACCAGAGGAACATAGTCCAGGTCGCAGTCCGGGTCAGGCTCCTTGAGTCCGATAGTAGGAGGAACAACCCCCTCCTTCATAGCCATGATTGCGGCAATAGCCTCAACACCGCCTGTAGCACCCAGCATGTGGCCGGTCATAGACTTGGTGGAGCTTATAAGAATCTTATAGGCATCGTCACCAAAGGCCTTCTTGATAGCCAGGGTCTCTGACTTGTCGTTGAGCGGTGTGCTGGTGCCGTGAGCGTTGAAGTAGACCTTGGTCTCTCCCACCATGCCGGCCTCCTTGACTGCATCGGAAATAGCCCGGGCTGCCCCGTTAGCATCGGGATCCGGTGCAGTCATGTGGTAGGCGTCGCAGGTGGAGCCATAGCCGCACATCTCGGCATAGATCTTGGCACCGCGGGCCTTTGCGTGCCCGTACTCCTCAAGGATAAGGATACCGGCACCCTCGCCCATCACAAAGCCGTTACGGCGCTTGTCGAAAGGAATGGAGGCTGCATCAGGGTCGGTGCTGGAGGAAAGGGCCATGCAATTGATGAACCCAGCCACTCCAGTAGGACCTATGGCAGCCTCGGCACCGCCTGCAATTACAGCATCGGCATAGCCACCTTTGACAGCGCGGTAGGCCTCACCTATTGCGGTGCTGCCTGTGGCGCAGGCTGTTGTGACAGGAACGCATGGCCCCTGGGCCTTGAACTTGATGGCTATGGTTCCAGCTGCCATGTTTGCGATCATCGTAGGGATAAAAAGAGGAGAAACCCTGCGGGGACCTTTTTCATGCAGCTTGATAACCTCTTCGGTGAAAGTGGTTATTCCACCGATGCCAGAGCCGACATAGACACCGAAGCGCTCCGGTGCTATATTGCCCAATATACCGCTGTCCTGGATTGCCTGATATGCGGCAGCCACTCCATACTGGGTGAAAAGGTCGCTCTTGCGGAGCTCTGCCTTCTCCATATAGAGGTTGGGGTCAAAATCCTTGACCTCGGCGGCCAGCTTTGCCTTGAAATCAGTGGTGTCAAACCTGGTTATAGGGCCTATTCCGTTCTTTCCGGCCACAATAGAGGACCAGAAGGAAGAGACATCGTTCCCCACCGGGGTTATCGCACCCATTCCTGTAACAACTACTCGTCTCATAATACTCCTTACATTGCCATTCCGCCGTCTACGCGGATAACCTCGCCAGTTATGTAGTCAGATACCGGGCTGGCAAGGAACAGGACCAGATTGGCCACATCCTCAGGCTTTCCGGCCTTCTTCATAGGAACGCTCTCGATAAGCTTGTCACGTCCTGGCAGGTCTTTTGTCATATCGGTGTCGATAACTCCAGGTGCTACAGCGTTGCAGCAGATTCCTCTGGCTCCAAGCTCTCTGGCGATAGTCTTGGTCACGCCGATTATTCCAGCCTTGGATGCTGAGTAGTTGACCTGCCCTGCATTTCCCATAAGACCGGCGATAGAGCTTACATTGATGATCTTTCCATAGTGCTTCTTAAGGAAGATCGGGCTGCAGTGCTTGGTCATGTTGAACACACTCTTTAAGTTGATGTTGATGACTGCATCCCAGTTCTCCTCGCTCATGGAGAAGATAAGGCTGTCCCTGGTGATTCCGGCGTTGTTGACAAGGATATCGATGGTGCCGAAATCCTTCACAATCTGGGCAACTGTAGCCTTTACTGCAGTGAAGTCTGATACATCGCACTGATATGGCCGTGCGTTTACTCCAAAAACCTTAAGCATGTCGCAGGAAGCCTGAGTATTCTCAATGTTCCCAACATCAATCAGGGCGATATCTGCATGGTTTTCTGCCATCTTCTGGGCTACTGTGAAGCCGATTCCTCTGGATCCGCCTGTAATGACGGCAACTTTTCCTTTAAGCATTTTTAATCTCCTCAGCCACACGGGCTGCATCCTGACTGTTTTCAACTTTGAATATGCGGACAGAGCTGTTTATCTTTGCAACAAAGCCGGAGAGGGTGTGTCCTGGACCGCACTCTATGAAGGTATCTACCCCGTCTGCAATCATGTTCTCAATCAGGTTCTGCCACCTGACAGGGCTTTTAATCTGGTTGACCAGAAGCTCCTGCACTGGTGAATTGTTATATTTTTTTGAAGTGTAGTTTGAATAAATATCAATTTTACTGTTTTTAAAATTGTAATTTGATAATTCTTTAGCAAAATCTTCGGCAGCTTTTGCCATGAATGGAGAATGGAACCCTCCGCTCACAGGGAGCTGCAGGTATCTTCCGCCGGATGTCTTCACATCGCCCTTGAATATCTCCATCTCCTCAGGTGCACCGGATACAACCAGCTGTCCTGGACAGTTGTAGTTGACCGGATAGATGTGCTCATACTTTGCGGCCAGTTCCTCCACCTTATCGTTGGGCAGCTTGAGGACAGCGGCCATGATGCTCTTTACATCTTTGCCAGCATCATTCATAAGCTCTGCCCTGCGGCACACCAGCTTAAAGCCATCCTTTTCAGAAAGAAGGCCGGCATAGGTGATGGCTGCTATCTCCCCCAGGGAGAAGCCTGCGACAGCGTCACAGGCCAGCCCATGCTCCTTAAGGGCATGGGCAGCAGCCAGATCGACGCAGAATATGCATGGCTGGGTGTTAACGGTCTGGGAAAGCTCCTCCTGTGTGCCTGAAAAGCACTGGGCTGCTGTTCCTGGCCGCACTGTGTCTGCCATGTCAAATATCGCTTTAGCCGCGCTGCTTGAGTCATAGAGATCCTTCCCCATTCCAGGGTACTGGGCTCCCTGACCGGCAAACAAGAATGCTATCTTACCCATTTTGTCCCTTTAAGAAGCGCTTCGGCCTGGGAAACCAGCTCGTCGATGATCTCCTTGGCGCTCTGCTCCCTGTTGACCATTCCGGCGATCTGCCCTGCGATGAAGCATCCCTTGGCATCGTCGCCATCGACAGCGGCTGCCCTGAGTGCTCCGATACCTGCGCTCTCAAGCTCTTCGTTCGAGATGGAAGGATCGTTCTCCTTCATGAAGAAGTTCCTTGAGAAGCTTGTCTTGAGGCTCCGCACTGGGTGTCCAAGCTTGCGGCCTGTGACAATAGTATCTATATCGCTGGCCTTGAGCACCTTGGCCTTGTAGTTGGGGTGCACACCGCACTCATTCGCAACCAGGAACCGGGTTCCCATCTGGACACCCTTGGCACCAAGCATGAATGCTGCCGCAATTCCACGGCCGTCGCCGATACCGCCTGCTGCGATCACAGGAATGGAAAGTGCGTCAGCAACCTGTGGAACCAGAGCCATGGTGTTGAGCTCGCCTATATGGCCGCCCGACTCACCGCCCTCTGCCACAACTGCCACAGCACCCAGCTTCTCCATCCGTTTTGCAAGCATGACAGAAGGGATGACAGGGATAACCTTTATTCCAGCCTCCTGCCACATAGGCATGAACTTGGCCGGGTTTCCAGCGCCTGTGGTGACAACCGGAACCTTGAGGTCGGCAACCACCTGGGCAACCTCTGCCACATGGGGGCTCATAAGCATGATGTTCACTCCAAAGGGTTTCTTGGTCAGGCTCCGTGCAGTCTCGATCTCCTTCTTAAGGTAGTCGGCACCGGCATTCATAGCAGATATGATACCCAGTCCGCCTGCCTCGGAGACAGCTGCAGCCAGCTTTCCGTCGGCAATCCATGCCATTCCCCCCTGGAAGATAGGATATTCAATCCCCAGGATAGAACAGAGTTCAGAGTTAAGCATTCTCTTTCTCCTTAAGGCGCTTCTCGATGAACTTAACCAGGTCATCTACTGTTGTCACAGCCTCGTCGAACTCAAGCTCCACGCCCAGCTCCTCCTCGAGGTCCATGATCATCTCTACTGTATCAAGTGAATCGATTCCAAGCCCGATAAGGGATGTGTCTCTTGTAACCTTGCTCGGGTCACAGTCGATCTTCTCTACAATCTTTGCTTTCAGTTTCTCAAAAATATCCATGTTTTACTCCTTACCATCTGATTATGCAGGCTGCGCTTGAGAGTCCGCCCCCGAAGGCGCAGAGAGCTAACAGCTCGCCTCTCTTGAAACAGCCCTTTCTATTAAGTTCATCAAGCGCGATGGGAATGCTTGCTGAAGAGGTGTTTCCATAACGTTCAATATTAAGATAGAAGCGGTCTCCCGGGATAGGAAGCTTCTTCTTCGCGAAATCTATGATCCTGCTGTTGGCCTGGTGCGGCACTACCCAGCTTATATCCTCAACCTTTATTCCTGCGTCGGCAGCCACATCTGCGATATCCTTGCAGATAGACTTGACTGCGAACTTGAAGGTCTCCTGGCCGTTCATGTTGATGACAGGCTTCTCTATGGGTCCCTTGTAGAACGGGGAATCTCCACCGTAGTTGGGGATGCGGATTATATCGTTGTCGCCATAGGAATGGAGCCGGGAAGAGAGGTAGTTGTCCCCCTTCTCCAGGAGCACTGCCCCTGCGCCGTCGCCGAATATTACACAGGTTGAGCGGTGTGTCCAGTCCACAGTGGCAGAGAGGCGCTCTGCACCCACAACCAGCATCCTGTTCACCTTGCCCCGGGCAAAGTAGCCTGCCGCAGTCTCAAGGGCAAACACAAAGGCGCTGCAGGCGCAGTTTATGTCCATTGCAGGACAGGTTGCACCCAGCTTCTTCTGTATCATGCATGCCACGTTAGGCGACTTGTACTCCGCAGTTATAGAGGCGCAGATTATCATATCTATCTGGTCTGCGGTGACCCCTGCTGCATCCAGTGCACGCTGTGCAGCCTTATATCCAAGCTCGGAGGTAGGCTCGTCCACAGAGATGTGGCGCTCCTTGATCCCCACCCGCTGGGTTATCCATTCATCATTAGTCTCCACCATGTGGGACAGCTCTTCGTTATTCAATATTCTTTCAGGCACATAGCTGCCGGTCGAAACAATTCTAAAGCTCATTCTATCCTTTCCAGACTCTCTTTGAAGTAGATGTTTATTTTCTCGAATGCCTTGACCAGGAACTCCTTCTCCTGATCAGTCAGACCGTCATTGATCTTTCTTACCATGCGGCGGCGGAAATACTGGTAATAAGCGTTGACTATAGAACCCTCGCGGGTCAGGCTCACCTTAACAGAGCGGCCGTCCTCCTGGCTGCTCAGTTTCCTGAGGTAGCCCTTCTTCTCAAGTTTGTTGACCATGACTGTTACAGAGGGCTTGGAGACACCAAGCATCGCTGCCAGTCTGCTCACTGTGCATCCCTTCTTGCATCCGGCCCCAACCGCCTCGAGGAAATGAATCTCGTTGATAGTGAGGTTGATGCGGGAATTCACATTTTTCTTGGCATTCTCTTCCAGGTTGATGACATTTTTGTACATATTGAGAAGAATGCCACTTAACTGTTCAGAAAAAGAATCCATACACCACCATTTCTTTAGTTAGTTAATCTAACTAAATACAGTATACTGCCACTTCTTATATATGTCAAGATAAATATTAAAGAAGAAAATATTGAAAACCAGGCAGTTTTGTGGTATAGGAGAAGCATGTGGTATACAGTCCTTCTATTGCTTATCTCCAATACATTCATGACCTTTGCCTGGTACGGACACCTGAAGCATAAGTCTACAAGCCTGATCATAGTGATACTGGTCAGCTGGGGAATAGCCTTCTTCGAGTACTGCTTTCAGGTGCCTGCAAACCGTCTGGGTTCCCGGTACTGCACAACTGCCCAGCTGAAGATCATACAGGAGGTCATTTCCCTCTCTGTGTTCTCGGTTTTCTCTGTGCTATATCTTCGGGAGGAGTTCAAGTGGAACTACCTGGCGGCATTCCTGTGCATTCTTGTGGCAGTGATTCTGGTGATGAAGAAATAAAAGCCTGTCGCTTGACAGATTCGGGACCAGAAACTATATTTTAACTTGCTGGACGATTAGCTCAGTGGATAGAGCACTTCCCTCCGGAGGAAGGGGCCGGGAGTTCGAGTCCCCCATCGTCCAAAATACATAGCCCGGAAATAAGACACCCCGGCTCGGTAAGCGGCCTTCGGCCTGAAATACCGACCGGGGTGCCTTATTTCTAGGCCCCTGATATTGTTAATTCATTTTATATGCTGCACCAGATTGATTACAAAACCGGTAGGAGAAATCATAATAGCTGACTTGCCGGTCCTGGTGCTGGCAGTACTGTCTCCATAGTAATTCTTGAAACCGTTTGAAACCAGAATCTTATATGCCTCATCAAAATCATCCACATTCATGCGGATAGCCATCAGGTCATGTCCGGTCGGCAATGTATCGGGCTGGGAGATATCCAGATTAAAACCGTTTGCATCCTTAAGGCGGAAACCCTTTACATCAAACTCCCCTATTCCTTCCTGCTGATGCCGCTTCTCAAAGCCCAGCTGCTCAAACAGCTTAACAAGAACCTCTGCATCTTTTGTTATTATCTGAGGATTAAATGTGGTGATTTTCATGTCTTTTGTCCTTAAAGCAGTTTCTTGACTCCGGCCAGGAAGATGAACCTGTTGACACCTCTGGTTATGAGGGCAAATCCTACCATAAATGTGATTGTGAAGGCGCTTATTGCAGGATCCACGAATGAACAGAGTGCAAACAGAACTGTGAGGATACCGAAGATCAGCAGCATATGCCAGCCCGGGAATCCTTTCTTTTTAAACTCGATAGAATGGGTTATGGAAAGTATTCCTGCCACAAGGATCCATGCGGCAAACACAAAGGGGATGGCGGCAGCCACAAACACCTGATTGGCCAGGAAAATAATTCCAATGATTATATCAGCAATGGCAGCAATAAGGACATAACCGCTTCCCGGAACTACGCTGAACCCCTTAAGATAGAAATAGAGGGACAGAATTCCTGAAAGAAGTGTGAAAAAACCAAGGACCCATGCCAGTGAAAGCAGAGTCGCCTCGGCACTGGAAAGACATAGGATACCGGCTATGATGAACAGCAGCCCTGACAGGGCAACACATACTTTTGAACTTGTGCTCATATAAATCTCCTTAATAAAAATATCATATAGAAATGGTGCAATGTCAACTGTTTGCGTTTAAAGCAACAAATGATATAATAAATATGATTATGTCAGTCGTTTTATATATAATTGCAATCATACTGGGACTTCTGGGAATAGTGGGAAGCATTGTTCCCGGCCTTCCAGGTCCACCGATAAGCTGGGTCGGACTGGTGGTGGGATTCTTCAGGTATAGGATTGCAGGCAATGACAGCGGATTCACCCTCACCTTCCTTCTTGTATGGCTGGCAATCACCATAATTGTCACTGTCATAGACTACGTCATTCCTGCCAAGTTTACCCAACTGTCCGGCGGCTCAAAGGCTGGAAGCTGGGGAGCGATGATAGGTCTGCTGGCTGGTATTCTCTTTACAGCTTTCGGAATGATCACCGGCTGTTTCCTTGGTGCCCTTATAGGCGAGCTTTTATTCGGAAAAAAGGAGTTCGGATCATCCTGCAGGTCGGCACTGGGAGCTTTTGCCGGAGTGATGGCTGGAACAGGAATAAAGCTTATAGCCTCAATTACAATGTTTATCTATATCATCAAAATTTAATATTGTGATATAATAGTTAAAAAGGAGATAACAATGGCTGACAAGAAACTTAGAAAATCAAAAGACAAGAAGCTTTGCGGAGTATGCGGCGGTATCGCAGAATACTTCGATCTGGATCCGACTGTAGTAAGAGTTATATGGCTGGTACTGGTGCTCTGCGCAGGAACAGGACTCCTAGCCTACATCATCGCAGCACTGCTTATGCCTAAGGCAGAATAATAATATTTTAAATTAAATGAAAAACAAGAAAACTCTTATCTTTGCATTGCTGGTGGTGGCAACATTTTGGTTCATAGGCTGCACCCCAAAAGGTGATGTTGCGCGCATAGGAATAATCTCTGCCATGGACAATGAGATCAGCGTGCTTCTAGAGAATGCAGAGATCGAGAAAGAGGATATTATCGCCGGCACAAAATATTATGTCGGAAAGCTGAGAGGTAAAAATGTAGTGATCACAAGGGCCGGCATCGGAAAAGTGCGGGCATCTTCGGGTGTCACAGCAATGCTGAACAGATACAACATCTCAAAAGTGCTTTTCACCGGCATAGCAGGCGGAGTGGCTGACGAGCCCCAGATTCTTGACGAAGTTGTGGCCACAAGGCTGGTTGAGCATGATTACGGCATAATCAGCAACGATGGTTTCACATGGGTGTCAGGCGACCCTGGAATAAGCAGGAAGGCCGGCGAGTTCTATTACTGCGACGAGGCACTTGTGGAGCTTGCATACAAGGCTGCTGTTGAGACAATCGGCAAGGAGCACGTCTTCAAGGGGACAATCGCATCAGGCGACCAGTTCATCGCATCAGAAGTATATGTTGAGAGGCTTAAGAAAGAGTACAACGCGTATGCATGCGAGATGGAGGGTGCTTCGGTAGCTGTAATATGCATCAAGTACGGCAAGCCTTTCGTGGTTATACGTGCTCTGTCGGACAAGGCGGACGGCATAGCCAATTCAAACTACGAGAACTTCGGCGATATCGCAGGGGCAAATTCCAGCCGTATCCTGCTCAAGATGCTTGAATACATCAAATAAAAGAAAACAGTCGGCAGTATCACTGCCGGCTGTTGTTCATCTTCTTTGCCTTAATCCTTGCTGAAATAACAGGATATACAAGCGCAGCTATAGAAATGACAAAAAGGATTACAGTAAAAGGTCTCTGGACAAAGCCTATAGGCCCGGTGACCATAAGGGTCTGCACATAGTTGGTCTCTATGAGCTTACCAAGAATAAGTCCAAGCACCAGCGGCGAAGCCGGATATTTATATTTCTTGAACATCCATCCGACAAGACCGAATGCAAGGCAGGTGCCTACATCGAACATCGACTTCTTGATAGAGTAGCTTCCCAGAATTGCAAATGCAAAAATCAGCGGATAAAGGATAGTCTTCTTTATATACCCTACCCTTACCCACAGCTTGGAGCCATAAGTTCCGACCAGCACCATGAACAGGTTTGCCGCAAACATGGAGGCAAAGAGTCCATAGACCAGCTCAGGTTGCTCTGTAAAGAGCTTAGGCCCTGGGTTCAGGTTGTGGATCATGAGGGCAGAAAGGAGAACCGCAGCGGTTGAGGAACCTGGAATACCAAGGGTCAGAAGCGGTACCATGGCACCGCCTACAGAGCCGGAGTTAGAGGCTTCTGCCGCAGCAACTCCCTCGGGTGCGCCATGACCGAAGTCATCAGGATGCTTGCTCATCCTCTTTTCTGTATCGTAGGCAAGGAAAGAGGCAATAGTACCGCCTGCTCCAGGGAAAATACCGATGATACAGCCTATTATACCAGCCCGAATGATAGAGAACTTAAGCTTCCAGTAATAGATGAGCTTAGGCAGCTTATAATCGACGTTCTGCCGCACCACAGCAGCTGTCTTGTAATGCTCAAGATTGCTGAGCACCTCGCCAAGGGCAAACAGACCGATGAGTACAGGCACCATCTCAAAGCCGTCAAACAGCTTGGTCACCTTGAATGTGAACCGCTTGATACCAAAGGTAGGATCAAGGCCCACAGTGTTCAGAAGAAGACCGAAGAGACATGTTACAAGCGCTTTCTGCCAGTTTTTACCGCCCAGGGTTGCCACAGTGGTCAAACCCATGATACAGAGGGCAAAATACTCCGAAGGCCAGAATTTAAGTGCCACCTTTGACAGCGGGACACTGAAGAAGATCAGTATTACTGCACCGATGATACCACCTATAACAGATGCCCACAGAGAGATTCCCATCGCCTCCCCTGCTTTTCCATTCTTAAGCATGGGGTAACCATCAAAGGCCGTTACAGTCGCAGATGGTGTTCCAGGGGTATTAATTGCGATTGCTGTTATGGAACCGCCATAGTTTGCCCCAATGTAGATGCCCATGAGCATGACCATAGCCATGATAGGAGAAAGGGAATAGGTTATCGGAAGCAGCAGAGCCACTGCCATGGATGGGGAAATGCCTGGAATAGCTCCACCCAGAATACCTACACAGACACCAAGAAGAACCAGGAAAAGTGCCTGGAAACTTGCTATGACGCTGAAGCCCATTGCTAAATTGCTTAAAATATCAGCCATGCTCCCCCCTTACCTGAAAAGTCCAGTAAACAAGCTGCCGAAAGGCAGGCTGATATACAGCAGTTTATAGAAGACAAAATAGGTGAAGACGCACCAGGCCAGAGGAACCAGGACCAGCTGCAGTCTGTTCCTCTCTCCCATTGCCAGCATAACCACCAGGATAAATATGGCACTGGAAAGGTAGTAGCCTATTATGTTGAACATTATGACGCTGAATATTGAGCCGGCTCCGACAAGAAGGGCGAACACCCATCTGTCAAACTTCTCGTCCGGCTTACGGCTGCTTTTCAGGATAGCATAGGCTGCTCCAGCCGAGACAAAAACCATGAGAAATGCCCAGAGCCGGGGCATGGTCCTTGGAGTAGCCCCAGCCTCTGCAGCAATCTTGCTTACTCTCAGACTGAAAGTAAGAAGATAGAAGAGCAGCGTTATCAAATCCATGCCGCAGAGGCAAAGGAGCTGCCCTTTTACAGGTTTTGTCCTCTCCATGCTGTTGAACAGGAAATAAAGCCCCACCAGCAGGAGAGTCAAGCCGCCTAAAATCCACCAGTAACTCAGGTTGGCCAATTTATTCATGTGTAAGATTACCTTTTGTATTCCTTGCTTATCTGATCAACACTCTTGAGAACTTCAATAGTGCTGACAACCTCGTTCTCAACTGTCTTTGTGAATGCTTCGGTCTTATCCTTAAGAACAGTCAGCTTAAGGTCTGTCATGTATTTGATCCACTCTTCGTCGGCAGCAACCTTGTCGCAGATATCCTGGAACCAGGTGATCATACCCTTTGGAGTCTCTTTTCTGACAGCATAGCCTCTCCACATGGAGATTTTATCAAGCTCTTCGGAATAGCCGAGCTCCTTATAGTTTGGAATATCCTCAAGGCCGGGAACCTTAGTCGGGTTTCCGATTACCAGTGCTCTTACGTCATATTTCTTGGTGTCGCCCGGGTTACCGACAGAGGCAACAGTCTGACCGCCCAGGAGGGCTGCAAAGTTCTTTTTTGCACTCTCGTAGGAAATAGCCTTGTAAGATACTCCCTGGATTGAGCCGAACACCTGGACAGCATCGATATACTTAGCACCGTAGTTAGGTTCTGACAGGGTGATTGTATTTCCCTGCTTTGACCAGTCGATAAGATCCTTGAATGTCTTGAACTGTGAATTTGAAGGAACAAGAACGCAGTATGGGTCTGCCATAAGGTTGTAGATATATGCAAAGCCATCCACATACTCGGAGCATTCAAGCTCGGACTGAATCACTGCATCGATATAGGTAGGTGCAAGTGCAAAGACTGTATAGCCGTCGGCAGGCTGGTTAAGAACCCACTCTCCTGCTGTAAGACCGCTGGCACCTGAGTTGTTGTCCACAACAAATGTGGCATCGGTGTACTTTGCGGCAAGCTCAACCCATTTTCTGGAATAGAGGTCCATGGCACCGCCGACTGCAACATGGTTCATGATAGTTATAGGTCTTTCAGGTTTCCATGCCTCTTCTACAGGTGCTTCTTCAGCTTTCTTCTTTGAACAGCCTGTAACAGACAGGACAGAAACTGCTACGATACAAATCAATAATACAACTAAAATCTTTTTCATATATTTCTCCTTTTGAAATTATTTCTGGAACAGGTCAAATGCCAGTCCGTGCCTGAGCCCTCTGTCAGAGATTGTAAGCCCGTCGGCACCCAGTCTGTCTGTGATGACCTTGAGTATGCAGGCTCCTGCAAGAATGACATCGGCCCTCTTTGGCTGCAGACCCGGAAGCTCCTTCCGCTGCTCGATTGTCCGGCTGGAATACTCTGCAATCTGCTCCTCGATATCTTTTTTAAGAAGCCTGGAGCCCTGGATCACTGCAGGGTCGTATTTGACCATCTTATGCTTTACAGCACCCATGCTGGTCACAGTTCCGCCCATTCCTACAAGCTGTGCAGGTTTTCCAACCACTCCTGCCTCGGCAAACTCCTTATCAATCTGCGCAATGGCAGCTTTTACCTCTTCCTGGGTCACAGGATCGGACTTAAGGTAATTCTCTGTAATCCGGACAGCACCCAGATTGACAGAAAAACGCTTTACCATCTCGGTTCCCTTGCCATAGATGAACTCGGTGCTTCCACCGCCTGTGTCAAATACTACAAGGTCTGCATCCTTATCCAGAGGGAGCCCTGAAAGAATAGCAAGATAACTGAGCCTTGCCTCCTCCTCTCCCGGGATAATATTTACATCGACACCGCATGCCTCCTTGACCTTATTTACAAAAATGTCGGAGTTGCCGGCCTTTCTCAAGGCCATGGTACCTACGCTCACAATCTGGTCTGCCCCCAGCTCCTTGGCCTTTGCTGCGAATGCTGCGACAGATGCCACATTCCTCTCCATAGCCTCGGGGCTGATAAGTCCTGTTGCATCAAGCCCTTCGCCCAGCCTTGCGATATCGTTGGTATCCAGCACTGTCTTTATGGTCTTATCCTCTGCAAGCTCTCCTACAAAGAACTTGATCGAGTTTGAACCGATATCAATGATTGCTTTTCTGCTCATTGTCTCCTCCACGGCCTCAGACCCACATCGGCATGCCGACAGCCTGTTTCATGGCCTTGAGGTAGTTGATATTAGGGCAGCCCTCGACGCCAAGCTCTTTCACAACCTTCATAACCAGAGCCGGGTCGATATGCTCAACGCAGATTGTCCTGTTGGGGATTCCGTTGAACTTGGTCTCGGCAATCTCTACAGTTGCCTCATCTATTGTGTAGATTGAGCGTTCCTTGTAGACATCTACAATCACCAGGTCACCGCACTTGGACACCAGCTCATCCAGATACTGGTCGTAGGTATACTCATCTCTCTCAAACTTTGGTACAGCCACCTTGAAGAAGTTCTTGAAGAGGTTCTCGATATCTCCCTTCTTAAGCGGG
The DNA here is from genome assembly GCA_017642445.1 of Spirochaetia bacterium. GTDB lineage: Bacteria > Spirochaetota > Spirochaetia > CADAEX01 > CADAEX01 > CADAEX01. The sequence goes on along the minus strand of JAGCPA010000095.1, from coordinate 61,049 downwards.
AAAGAAAGCTTCATTGTAGGATACCACTGCTCAAGCTTGTCTGCATTGATCTGCCGGAGAGACTTGATATCCATAAGGTCATCCCTTATCTTGCAGTTCTCGTTGCTGTTCTTAGAAAGGATGTATTTCTCTGAACTCTTTTTGAAAGTTCCCAGTTCATGTGCCTTGATACGGCTCTCGCCTTCTCCGAAAGCACTTCCAAAAGTACGCCATTCCCAGCGTGGAATAATTTCTCCCATATATATTTCCTCCTATATATTTTCTATCTACTATTCTATATCACTTATTAATTGTCGTCAAACAATAAAAACACCCTGAGAACGGCGTGTTGCAATATTTCCTAAATGGTTTAAAATATAAAAGGAGGCGTTATGCAGATATTTGTAAACGGCAAAGAGGTGACATTCAACCGGAAGGATGAGACATATATCAGCGAGGTGCTTGTTGGTTTCAAGGAGTGGCTGGAGAAGAACGGATTCTACCTTGAGTCTGTTGCTGTAGATCAGGTGTTTTACCACGCAGGGAACATAACCGAGCTGGCTGAGAAGAAGATTGATGATGTACAGAAAGTTGAGGTGACTGCCCTATCCAAGCTTGAGATTGAGTTCATCCAGTACTCTCTGGTCCGGAATTACTTCAGCGCCCTTATCAAGGCTATTGATGAGAAGAATCAGGATGCCCTTGCAAACCTGGCCTCCCAATATGACGAGATCCAGAAGACACTCTCCCTTAACGTGAAGTTTGCCCAGGGTGATGAGAACCAGCTGGAGCTGATGCTCAGGAACCCTTCTGACGGCGACAATCCACAGTCTATAAGGAATGCCGCTGCCTCCATAGTAAAGCTGTGTGAGAGTGGCCTTGAGGAACTGAAGAAGAACTGATACTATGAATCAGGAGTTGATGATGAGAAGAAGATTTTTGCTCTTTCTGAGCTTGATTGCCATATTTATGTTCATAACCGCATCTGTATCTGCATACGATGACCCGAAAGAGATGCTCAAAGCTATCGAGGCAGGAGATGCTGCCGGGGTGAAGGCTATGCTTGACGGCGGCTTCGATCCCAACACTTTCATGCCTAACGGCCAGCCTGCAGTAATGGCTGCTGCCAATGTGGGAAATGCCGATATAGTATCCCTTTTTATTAAAGCTGGAGCTGATATCTCGCTCAGAGCGGACGACGCACTTGGAGGCAATGCCCTGACCGGCGCAGTATGGAGCAACAGAGAGACCCACGACCCGGCCAACACCATTAAAATAATCCAGATTCTGCTGGATGCAGGAATTGATATTAATTCCGGAGAGATACGGGATGAATCCGGAGATTATGAATCGGCCGGCAAAATAATGAAATCCTACAAGAATCCTATCTGGTTTGCAGCCTGCAGCAGCGACTACAGCGCAGATGTGATAGAGTTCATGATGAACAGAGGCTGCACCCTTTCCGGATCATTTGCAATAAGCGAATCAGGCGATGAGCGGCACGACTTCGGAGTGGATAAGCTGTCGGATGATGCAAAGAAATCCAAGACAAACAAAGCTGACAGAAAAGAGTACAATAGAATACAGAAGGTTCTTAAAAATGCAGAGAAGAGCACAGTTCCAGCCGTTATGGTTGCAACCAATGTGACAAAGGCAGAACCAGAGAAGCCTGTGGCTGCACCGCCCCAGCATAAGGAAGAGCCAAAGCCTGCAAAAGCAAAGGCAAAGAAGCCTGTGAAGGAAGAACCCAAGCCGGTAGAGCCGACTTCTACAATACTTTCAGAATCGCAGGCCACAGAGATGCTGTTTAAATCGGTGCAGAACGGCAAGAAGGAGAATTTCTACCGCTCGCTGGTAATGGGTGCAGATATAAATGCTGCGGACAAGGATAATAAGACAGCTCTGCTTCTGGCAGTGATGGCCCAGAACTATGAGATGACAGAAGTCCTGATCTACAAGGGGGCCGAGGTGAATGTCAAATCAAAAGGTGGCAACACCCCTCTCTCCATGTCCAGAGATCTGGGTGCAAAGGATATAGAGCAGCTCCTGCTCAAAGCAGGCGCAAAGGAATAAAAAAGCCCGCAGATGCGGGCTTTTTTTGGAGCATACGGGACTCGAACCCGTGACCTTGTGGCTGCCAGCCAAACGCGCTACCAGTTGCGCCAATGCCCCTTTATTACATTATACCCGGCAATCTGTCCTGCCGTCAACTGTTGTTCCCTCTATTCTTCCTCTGGGCGACATGGACAGCCACAATCACAGCCAGAATCGGGCCTATAATAGCTGAGACAAACAGAAATATACCGAATCCAATTGCTAAATTCACAGCAGCTTGTTCTTCTCGTAGGCAGCGATGACTGCATCTGATACAGTGCCGCGGAAACCGCCCTCCTCAAGAGCAAGAACACCTTCTATGGTGGTGCCGCCAGGGCTGCATACCGCATCCTTAAGCTCTCCAGGGTGTTTTCCGGTCTCCATCACCATCTTGGCGCTGCCAAGCAGTGTCTGGGCTGCCAGAAGCTGTGCCTGAGCTCTTGGAAGACCGCACCGGACACCGCCGTCGGCCAGTGCTTCTATGAACATGAATGCATAGGCAGGACCGCAGCCAGAGACTGCGCTGCCAGCATCGATAAGCTTCTCGTCCACAGCGGCAAGCTTTCCGGCCTGGCTCAGAACCTTAAGGAAGGCATCAACATCGGCCTTTGAAGCCTTGTGGCAGGCATAGAGTATCATTCCCTCACCTACAGATGCAGGGATATTAGGCATAATACGGATTATAGGACAGTCGGCACACATCTTGATAAGACGCTCTATGGAGATGCCGGCAGCCATTGATACAAGCACAAAGTGATCCTTGCGCGATGCAAGTGTTTTTTTGATCTCGGCAAGCATATCTGCCATAACCTGCGGTTTTACCCCCAAAAAAATATAGCTGCACTTGGAGGCAATCTCCTTTATATCCTTTGCAGCTGCTCCGGTCTCTTTGGCAAGGGTATTCTGCTTTGACACATCCTTGTCTGTGATCCAGATCTGGGAAGGCTTTACAGCCTTGACTGCCGCCCTGATAAGGGCACCGCCCATGTTTCCGCAACCGATAAATCCAATCTTATTCATAGCTTCTCCTATTTCCGTACCTGTCCGTTTCCAATTATAACATATTTGTAGCTGGTCAGCTCCTCAAGCCCCATAGGACCCCGTGCATGGAGCTTCTGGGTGGAAATGCCCATCTCGCAACCAAGTCCGAACTGCCCGCCGTCGGTGAACCTGGTTGAGGCATTCACATAGACTGCGGCGCTGTCCACATGGGATGTGAACCAGTCTGCACTCTGCTGATTCTCTGTTATTATGGCCTCGCTGTGATGTGTCGAATGCAGGGCAATATGCTCTGTAGCCTCCTCCACACCGGAAACAACCTTTACAGCAAGTATGTAATCCAAAAATTCAGTGTCAAAATCCTTTTCTTCAGCAGCTTTCCCTTGTATTATCGCCAGGGATTCAGGGCAGAGCCTGAGCTCCACCGGCACCTTGCCTGCCGCAATTCTGTTGTCCACAAGCACCTTCTTAAGCTTAGGGAGGAACTCCTTGGCAATGCTCCGTGCGACAAGGCAGGTCTCCTCGGCATTGCAAACCGATGGGCGCTGGGTCTTGGCATTCTCTATTATCTTAAGGGCTTTCTCCTGATCTGCCTCAGAGTCCACATAGACGGTGCAGATGCCGGTGCCGGTCTCGATGCACGGTACTGTGGCATTTTCCACGCAGGCCTTGATAAGTCCTGCCCCGCCCCGTGGGATAAGAAGGTCTACAAAGCCGCTGGCTGTCATAAGCTCAGCTGCTCCAGCGCGGGATGTGTCGTCCAGAATCTGGATTATATCCTGCCGGAAGCCGGCCTTCTCCAGCCCCTTCTTCATGGCATTCACAATGGCGTGGGATGAGCGGTATGCCTCCTTGCCGCCACGGAGAATGCAGACATTGCCGCTTTTTATGCAAAGGGCGGCCGCATCGGATGTGACATTGGGCCTGCTCTCGTAGATTATCGCGATGACACCTACAGGAACAGAAACTTTCTTAAGGAGAAGGCCGTCTGCAGTAGTGCGCTGGGTCAGGATACGTCCCACCGGGTCGGGAAGTGCTGTCACATCCCTGATTCCCTGGGCCATCCCATCTATCCTCTCCTTGGAGAGCATAAGGCGGTCAAGCATCACATTGCTTACACTCCCCTTCACAGCCTCCATATCCTGGGCATTTGCCTCCAGAATAGCGCTGCAATCAGACACCAGGGCATCAGCCATGGCAGAGAGAGCTCTGTTCTTAGCCTCTTCTGACAGAGTGGCAAGGTATGGTCTGGCATTCTTAGCCGCTGCAAGGATCTCCTGGGTGGTCATGCTTTCTTCCTTTTTGCATAGAACCGGGTTCCTGCCGGCTTGCCGTCGGCAATCTTATATAGCACTGCAGGATCGGCTCCGTTGGCTATGATCATGTCGCAGCCAGCCTCGGTGCAGATTTTGGCTGCCGAAAGCTTTGTCTTCATGCCGCCTGTGCCAAGCTTTGATGAGCTTTTTCCACCAAGAGCCATAATCTTGTCGTCAATCTTACGCACCTCTGGTATAAGCTTCGCTTTTTTGTCTGTATTGGGATTTGCTGTATAAAGCCCGTCTATATCGGAGAGCAGCACCAGAAGGTCAGCCTTGGCGCTGGTAGCCACAACAGCGGCCAGGGTATCGTTGTCTCCCACTCCGATCTCCTCGGTTGCTATGGAGTCGTTCTCGTTTATTATTGGGATGACGCCAAGCTCCAGAAGCCGGTTTAAGGTGTTGGAGAAGTTCTTATGCCGCTCCTTGTGCTGGATATCCTCGGCAGTAACCAGTATCTGCCCAACAGTATGGCGGTATTCCGAGAAGAGCTTGTCATAGGTGTACATAAGCTCGCACTGCCCCACTGCGGCAGCAGCCTGCTTGGTAGGCATGTCAGAAGGCCGCTCCTTGAGCGAGAGCTTTCCGGTACCCATTGCGATGGAACCGGATGAGACCATTATGATCTCTATGCCGGAGTTCTTAAGGTCGCTTATTATCTTGCAGAGCTCCTCGATATGTCTGATATTAAGCCTTCCGCTGGGATATGCCAGGGTCGATGTTCCGATCTTTACTACAATTTTCATTATTTTGCCATTCCTTCGTATGTATCTTTAAGTGCAGGAACCACATCATTGGTCCGGTTGAGCTTCGGTGTGCAGACCAGATGACCATTTACAGTCTGTGCATTTGGAAAGCTTTTTTTCGCAACCTCTTCTGCACCTTTGCCGCAGTACAGGAATACAGTAAAGTCCTCCTGTCCCTCATCGCCATCAGCATCAAGCTTCATGAATATATGCTCTGCATCTGTCTTCTGGGCATAAGCTGCCATAGCCTTATCCATGCGGTCAACAAATTCCCATAAAGCATCGTCGTCAGGGTTGTCGACACTTGCAATTCCAGCTATATGACCGCTGAACTCGAATTCCTTATAGTTGGTTAGCATGATTTCTTCATCTGTAAGTCCCTCAAAGGAACGACCTTCAGACTTCATTGCCTTATAGAACTTCTTAGGCTTCTGTATTCCAGCCTTCTTGCACAGCTCTGCCAGGTATATACGGTCTGCCTCGGTAGTCCGCTCTTTTTTAAGATTGTTTGTGTCGGACATTATGGCTGCGGCAAGTATACCGGCCGTCTTCCTGTCAATCCTAACATGGTTCACTTTGTATTCGTTATACACCATAGTGGCAGTAGCGCCGATCGGAGCGCTGCGGTAAACAAGGTTGTTCTCGAATGAAAGCCCTGCAGGCTGATGATGGTCCATCACCTCAATGATATTGGCCTTGTCCATATTGGGGACAGCCTGCTGATAATCGGCATGATCCACCAGGATTATGTTCTTACCTGCAGCATCCTCAAGGAGCTCCGGGGTCTCCACCTTGAAATAATCAAGGACATACTGGGTCTCTTTATTCATTTTTCCCGGGATTACCGCAACTGTATTGAATCCGAGTGCAGTACGGAGTTTGGCATACGCAATTGCAGTGCATACTGTGTCGCTGTCAGGATTCCGGTGCCCTACCACATATGTGACTCCTTCTTCAGGGGCTACAGCCCTGTACAGGGACATTGAATAGGCATCCCCTTTTCCTGTGGCGCATCCTGCAAGAATAATCAGAGTGACAAGCAGGACAACATAAAAACATCTTTTCATACTCTCACTCTATCAAAAAAATAAGTTAATGTATAGTTTTTATATTTTACCTTGAATATTCATCTGAATTTTGTATATATTTAATAAGAGGAGTTCCTATGAACCACAGAAATGTCTATATGGATTATAATGCCACCACTCCTATCCATCCCGAAGTAAAAAAGGTTATGATAGAGTCTCTGGATATATTTGGAAACGGTTCCAGCATGCATGGCTACGGCCGCGAGGCAGGAATGCTCATAGAGAAAGCAAGGAACCAGATTGCCCATCTTATAAACGCTGATCCCAGCGAGATTATCTTTACTGCAGGCGGCTCTGAGTCTGACAACACAGTGCTTAAATATGTAAGCTGCCAGAACGCATCCTGCTCATCCAAGGGGTGCTGCACCAGGTGCGACAAGAACGAGATTATCACCACCCCTATCGAACACCCCGCCATCCTTGAGACAGTGAAGTTCCTTAAGGAAAGCGGCATAAACACCAAGTTCATGAAGGTCGATTCTACCGGCCTGGTAGACCCTGAGGAGCTCTACGACCTGATCACCGACAAGACAGCCATGGTCTCAGTCATGGCAGCCAACAACGAGATTGGCACTCTGCAGGATATAAAGCGCATTGCCCAGATCTGCCATGAGAAGGGAGTCCTCTTCCACACCGACGCAGTGCAGGCAATCGGCAAGATTCCTATTGATGTGAAAGCGATGGGAATCGACTACCTGAGCATGTCGGGCCATAAGATCTACGCCCCCAAGGGAATCGGCATCCTTTATGCGAAGAAGGGAGCCCCCTACTGTCCGTTTGTACACGGAGGGCATCAGGAGGCAGGCCGCCGTGCCGGAACTATGAATACCACAGGTATTGTATCCCTGGGAAAGGCAGCAGAGCTGGCAGAACAGGAGCTTGAGGCCGAATCGGCACGGCTTTTGGCGCTGCGGAACAAGCTTAAGGCCGGCATTATCGCCACAATCCCAGACATAAAGATAAACGGAAACCAGGAGCATACCCTCCCCAACACCCTGAATGTATCGTTCACCGGAGCCGAGGGAGAGTCTATTCTCCTCTATCTGGACCTGGAAGGGATTGCAGTATCCACAGGATCTGCCTGCTCGACAGGCTCCCTGGAGCCATCGCATGTCCTTATGGCAACCGGAGTTGACGCAGAACTGGCCCACGGTTCCATCCGCTTCAGCCTGGGACGGGAGAACACCGAGGAAGATATAGACTATGTTCTTGAGAAGCTTCCTCCTATAATTGAGAAAATTCGGAAGATGTCCACTGTATACAAGAAAGGAGAGACAAAATGATGTCATGGGTTTATACCGAGAAGGTGAAGGACCATTTCACCAATCCACGCAATATACTTGAGGATGAGGCCGCATACCAGGCCGACGGCTGGGGCAAGGTGGGAAACATCACCTGCGGCGACGAGATGCTGGTAGGCATCAAGGTCAAGGATGACAAGATTGAGGATATAAAGTGGAAGACATACGGATGTGCCAGCGCTATTGCCAGCACCTCCATGATGAGCGAGATGGTGAAGGGAATGCCTATAAAGGAGGCATATAAGATCAAGCCGGAGGATATAGTGGGCCAGCTGGGCGGTCTGCCTGACCACAAGATCCACTGCTCTGTCCTGGGCGACCGGGCTCTGAGAGCCGCTATCGAGGACTACTGCAAGAAGACTGGCAAAGAGGATATGCTTGAAAAAGAAGTTGCAAAAGTAATCTGCGTATGCAACAATATAACTGACTTAGATATCGAGAATTTCGTCAAGGAAGGCGGAAAGACTTTTGAGGAGCTTCAGGAGAAGACAAAGCTGGGCAAGGTTTGTGGCGGCTGTGTCGAGAAAGCCAAGGAGCTTTTTGAGGATTATCTTCATATTTTCGGAGGGAGAAAATGAGTAAAAAGAACAGCAATATCGTAGCAATTGTATGCTGGGTTGTTGTAGGTCTTGTAATCGGATACCTTATCTTTGGAAAGGTGAACGGAAACATGATTTCTCTTAAGACACTGTGCCTGCCGGCTGAGAATGGAATCAAGAAACTGGCTTCCAAGGCTGCCGACCTGGGTTCTATCCGTCTTAAGATACTGGCTTGCGGTGCAGCTGGTGCTGTATTCGGCTATGTATTCGGAAAGATGCGCAAATAGTACATAACATAAAGGAACTTTAAAAAATGCCTATCTACACATATGAATGTCAGAGCTGTAAGCATGTCTTCGAGGTTGAGCAGTCCATATCTGACGCGCCTATAAAAAAGTGCATCAAATGTGGAAAGGCAGTTAAAAAGATAATCCCGCAGGGATCTCATGTCGGGATAATCTTCAAAGGAAGTGGATTCTATTCCACCGACAACCCTAAGAAATAATTTAAAAAGGAGAAATAAAGTATGGAAAACATTCTTCCAGAAGAAGTCATGAATGTGCTCAATGCCATTTATGCATTTATCAACAAGCCTTTCCTGTCAGCAGGCAGCATCAACATCTCGATCCTTACCCTGCTGCTCTTCATTCCTGTAATAATCATTGCACAGAAAATTGGAAAGATTGTGGGCAAGATAGTCAAGTTCTCAATCAAGAACAAGCCTGTCTCTGAGACATCACAGTTCCGTATCGTGAAGATAGTGAGCTATGGAATCACTGTCCTGGCTCTGTTCATAGGATTCACGATGCTGGGCATCAACCTCTCGTCCATAGCAGTTATCCTTGGTGCTTTAGGTATAGGCGTCGGCTTCGGATTACAGACCCTTATCTCCAACTTCTCTGCTGGTCTGGTCATCCTGTTCACAGGTCCTATCAAGGAGGGAGACAGAATTACAATTGCCGGAACCGAAGGCTACATCACAAAGATCAACTTCATCAGCACTGTAGTCACAACACTTATGAACGAGACCCTGATTGTACCTAACTCCATGCTCATCTCCGAGGTTTGCCACAGCCATACATTCGGCGACGACAAGAGCGTTGCAATCGACACCACAATCAAGATCGACTACTCTGCCGATGTTGACAAGGCTATGAAGGTTATGGCCGAGACACTGGAAAAGAACCCTGCAAATCAGGAAGGAGCTAAGGCAGATGTACGTATCGCCTCCTTCGAGGAGCTTGGAATCCAGCTGATTGCATATATCAAGATCGCAAATGTTGATGACAAGGGAACAGCAAAGTCCTGGAACAACATCGCACTGGTACATGCATTCCAGGAGCAGGGAATTCCACTGCCATCCAGAAGAATTCAGATCAAGAACATCTGAGTTTCCCCTGGACAATAAAAAAGCCGGTCGATCTGACCGGCTTTTTTTTATCAGCATAAGAGCTGCTTATTTATTGACACGCTCCTGGTACTCGCCTGTGTCGGTGCTTACCAGAATCTTCTCGCCCTCTTTGATGAACAGAGGAACTTTTACTACCAGACCTGTCTCGGTCTTGACAGGCTTTGTTGTCTTGGTGACTGTATCGCCCTTGATTCCCTCGGAGCCTTCAGCAACAACAAACACCATCTTTGGAGGAAGCTTGATATCCACTGGATTGCCTTCCCATTTGATCACTCTGTATTCCTCGCCTTCGCGGATGTAATAGATCTTGTCTTCCATTCCAGCCCGTGGCATTGCAAACTGCTCGAAGGATTCGCTCTCCATGAAGTAGTAGTTCTCATCATCTGCATACATATACTGGCAGTTGCACTCTGTAACCTCGGTAACCTCCACATCCTCGTTGGATTTCATGGTGGTGGCAAGGCCCTGGCCGTTCAGAAGGTTCTTAAGCTTAAGACGGCAGAATGCAGAACCCTTTCCTGGGTTTACAAACTCTCTGTCCACAACATAATAAGGTGCATTCTTGATCATAAGGAACATACCCTTATCAATTGCAACAGCTTTGATAATTTCGCTCATTTTTATACTCCAGCTCTTAAAAGTTTACCTAATTATAAATTTGATTTATTAATTATAACAAATTCATTTTATTTTTACAATTGCTTTTTATGTCAAACATGTGGTAAAATTACCCTGGAGGTATATGTATGGCTATCATAACAATCGCACGGCAGGAAGGAAGTCTGAGCAAGGAGATTTCACAGGGACTGGCAGAACGGTTCGGCTGGCAGTTCATATCCAGAGATCTTATCAACAAAGAGCTTGCAGGTTACTACGGAATCACAGAGAAAAGCATCTCCAAATTCGACGAGAAAAAACCAGGTCTCCTGGCAAGTTTCTCCAACCAGCACGACAAATATAACAACTACTTCAAACTCTATTTCTTCGAGAAAGTCATCGATACCCCAAAATGCATCCTTTTAGGACGGGGCGGTGCATTCTTCCTTAAGAATGTCCCTGGAGTACTCCGCATAAGAATAATCGGAAGTGAGAATGTGCGCGTGGCCCGGATCATGGACCGCTACCACCTGGACGAGAAGGCAGCCCGCAAGCTGGTCAACCAGCGGGATGACGAGAGAGCCGGCTACACACGGTTCTTCTACAACATGTCCTGGGACGATCCAGGCTCCTACGATATGGTCATAAACACAGATGTCCTGGGCACCGAAGTTGTCTACAAGATGGTGGAAGGGGCTATCGAGGTGTTCAACCACGAGAACTACACCGAGAAGCTGGTAAAGCGGCTCAAGGAGCTGTACCTGGCCCAGAAGATTGTCATCTATCTGCTGTATGAAGAGAAGATTCCTGTCCACTTCCTCGAGGTGGATGTTCACGACAATACAGCCACAATCATGGGTACTGTAGAAGTCCGGGGTCTGATTGACCAGGTTGGACAGGCAGTTGCAGCCTACGAAGGGGTTGAGCAGGTGGAGAACAAGGTGGTGTTTGTGAACACCTACCCTCCTATCGCCTGATTAAGTCAAAGGAATAAAAGCTTTTTTTCTCACTCTTTCCTGAAGCAAGCTCTAATATTGCGCTCTTGAAAGAGGTGGCAAAGTCGTAGCAGATAAAGGACTCTATCCTCTTCTTTGTATTGGGATCCATATATTCAGGAGATCCCGGATAATTTAAAACCCTTATTCTGTTCATCATGCTCCTGGTGTTGGAGAAGCTTTTGAAGCATGGGCCGTAGCTGGCCACAATCAAATCTTCAGACAAAGGTATTATGATGCTGGATGCGTTGAGTTCTGCCTCGAACATGCTGACATTGTCCCCTGCGCCATCCAGGAAGGCCTGGGTAATCCGCTGCTGGAAACCGCTTTTAAGGGATACAAACCGCAGCTTCTGGCCTGCGGCAGAGAGCATCCTACCCTCATCCTCAATGAGCCTGAAGCCGTTTCCTATTATTTTCAGACTATCAAGGTCAATATCCAGTGCAGCACCGACCACAGCGGTCTGATATCCTGTAAGAAGCTCCTTTATCTCCGGCACATTGTAGAGGAATGAGGTTATGACCACCCTCCTGTTCTTAGGCAGGCTTCTCTGTAAAAAGCTTATATAATCCTCTTCCAGAATATCAACAGGAACGAATCTCAAGGAATAGCCCGATTCCTTTGCAGCCTTGGAAAGCTCGGGGAAAAGAGGCTCGGAGTGGCCGGAGAACATGTCGGGGGCATATTCAGCCATCTGGGCGAAATCTGTGTCGTATAAGAATACCAGCTTCTCCCCTTTATTGATGGGGCAGCCTGAGAAAAGAAGGAGAATAAGGAGTGCTGTGATCCAGAACCTGAATCTCAAGCCTTATGCCTCCAGAAGATAACAGATGGTACTGCAATGGCCACCAGAGCGGCACCATAGAGAAGAGCCAGAAGAACTGCAGCCTGATGAATACGGCTGGTGTAGTAAAGATATGACACGTATGCAGTAATGAAAGGCAATACGGCAAGAACTGCTGTTGCCGGCAGGGTTTTCCAAATCCGGTATGGCTTTATAAGGATCAGAGGAACGGCAAAGGCAACTGTGATGCACTGCAGAACCCTGCTTCCGGTAAGGAAGAAAAGGAAATAGGGATCTGCCCAGTATCCATGCTGAGAATAGAAGAATGTACCGAGCATAGCCAGGAACATATAGAAGCAGGAAATGACAAGCCCTGTCGCCCGGGCTGCCCCCATGGTGGCCTCCTTACGCAGGCAGAGGAGAGCCAGAAGCACTGTGACTGCACATGGATAATAGAAGAACAGATGGTCGTGAACCATGTAATGGACTAAAATCCTGTGGGTGTCGTCTGTAAGCGGCAGATAATTCTTTATAAAGCTGTAGAGGAAGCTGACCAGAAAAGCTGTCAGGAGAGCAAGGACACAGCTGAAAATAAACCCTGAACCGCGCCTGGAGGCAGGAATAAAGGTCAAGCCAAGAATAATAAGCAGCGCAAAAACACCCAATGGAAACCAGATCATACCTGTATACTATTATTTTCCTCCCCTTTTTGCAACAAAACTATTCCCTAATTTTTTATTAAATGATAACATTTTTATATAAATCTTATCTAAAGAGAAGTGAAATATGGAAAAGAAAAACATTGACTGGGGAAATCTTGGATTTGCTTATATGCAGACCGACAAGAGATTTGTTTCAAATTACAAGGACGGAGCATGGGACGATGGAGCTATCATCTCTGATGCAACTGTCTCAATCACTGAATGTGCAGGTGTATTCCAGTACGCTCAGACATGTTTTGAAGGCCTTAAGGCTTATACAACCGAGGATGGCAGCATTGTATGCTTCAGACCTGACCTTAACGCAGAGCGGATGAAACAGAGCGCAGAACGGCTCGAGATGCCTGTATTCCCGAAAGACCGGTTCATCAAGGCTGTAATCGACACAGTAAAGGCAAACGAGGCATGGGTTCCACCTTATGGCTCCGGCGCAACACTGTACATCAGACCTAACATGAACGCAACCGGTGCAGTTATCGGCGTTAAGCCGGCTGACGAGTATCAGTTCAGAATCTTCGTTACCCCTGTAGGACCTTACTTCAAGGGCGGAGTAAAGCCTCTCACACTCAGAATCTGCGACTTTGACCGTGCAGCACCTCATGGAACCGGCCACATCAAGGCTGGACTCAACTATGCAATGAGCCTCCATGCCATCGTAGATGCACATAAGGCAGGATTCGACGAGAATATGTTCCTGGACTCTGCGACACGGACCAAGGTTGAGGAGACAGGCGGAGCAAACTTCCTGTTTGTCACCAAGGACAACAAGGTTGTGACACCAAAGTCCAACTCTATTCTTCCATCAATCACCAGAAGATCCCTTATGGTAGTCGCAAAAGATTATCTGGGTCTTGAGGTTGAGGAGAGAGAGATCTACAAGGAAGAGCTTGCAGACTTTGCAGAGTGCGGTCTCTGCGGAACAGCAGCAGTTATCTCTCCTGTAGGAAAGATCAACGACCACGGCAAGGAGATCTGCTTCCCAAGCGGCATGACCTCCATGGGTCCTGTCACCAAGAAGCTGTACGACACACTTACCGGTATCCAGATGGGAAGAATCAAGGGACCGGAAGGCTGGGTTGTAAAGATCAGCTGATCAATAATTTCAGTTTTTTTCAAGGCATCCTTTTACAGGATGCCTTTTTTTGTGTACAATCTGACAAGGCACTAATATGACTATAAGCGCAGGAAAGCGTGACTTATTTGAATCTATGCCTGTATCCAAGGCTATAAAGGCAATGGCTTTACCTACTATCATAAGCCAGCTGATAAACCTTATTTACAGCATTGTGGACACATTCTTCATAGGCAGGACCGGCAACTCCTATATGATGGCAGCTGTCACTGTCACATTCACCCTTTTCATGCTTAACATCTCATTTGCAAACCTGTTCGGAATCGGCGGCGGCAGCCTTATAGCCCGGCTCTCGGGGGCACAGGACCTGGACAATGCCAAGAAGGTGGCCTCTGCAAGCCTCTATTATGCCATGGCCTCTGCCCTGCTCTATTCACTGCTCCTCCTGGTGTTCCTGACCCCTATTCTTCGCTTCCTGGGAGCATCGGATGCAACACTTCCATATGCAAAGCAGTATGTTCTGGTGGTGCTTGTCATAGGTAACTTTCCTACTATTGTCTCCCTGACAGCGGCCCACCTGCTGCGTAACACAGGCTACTCCAAGCAGGCCAGCATAGGGCTTTCAGGCGGAGGTATCCTTAACGTAATCTTAGATCCTATCTTTATGTTCCATATCATGAGTCCCGGCAACGAGGTGCTTGGAGCAGCCCTTGCCACCACAATCTCAAACAGCGTTGCCTGCATTTTCCTTCTGGTGTTCCTTAGGAAAGTATCCAGGACTGCACCGCTCAGCACCAGGTTCAAGGATGCCCTGGGAATCCGCTTCAAGGATTTAAGGGCGCTGCTGGCAGTAGGTATTCCTTCCTCCTGCCTTACCCTGCTCTTCGACATAGCGAATATAGTGCTAAATATCCTTATGGCTGGCTGGGGCGACCTGCAGCTGGCCGCCATTGGAATAGTCATGAAGGCAGAGCGCCTCCCCAACGCAATAAATATCGGTATATGCCAGGGAATGCTCCCTATTGTGGCCTACAACTTTGCATCTGGCAACAGGGAGAGGATGAAGAGCGTGATACGCACCGGGCGCCGCTACGGACTTATAGTAAGCGCCTTCAGCATGGTGCTGTTCCTTATTCTGGCCTCCCCTATAGTGCGGGTCTTCATGAGCACCTCCACAAGCTATTCAAAGGAGGCGGTAACCACCATTGCTTTCGGTATAGTGTTCCTCCGGATACGGTGCATGGCATCTCCGTTCCAGTTCCTCAACTACCACTCATCCTTCTGCCTGCAGGCTATGGGAAAAGGGGGCGGCACATTTATCCATGCTGTGGTGCGGGAGCTGGTCTTCTATATCCCGTTCATGTACCTGCTGAATATGCTGTTCGGAATAACGGGGCTGGTCTCTGCCATTATTGCAGGCGAAGGGTGCGGCGCCCTGTTTGCCTTAGCGCTTCTTCATGTTTATACAAAAGCCGGTAAGAATAATAGCAATTCCTAAGACAATGTTCCAGGTTATTGCCTCGTGAAGGACAAGGGAGGCTGCCGCAACAGCAACCACCGGCTTCAGGAAGAAAGAGATAGATGCATTGGATGGCCCCACCATCTCGATAGAGCCCAGATAGGTGAAGTAGCCCAGACCTGTGACAATAAAGCCGGTATAGAGCATGACAGGACAGCTTTTAATTGTGATACCGCTGAAAATAGGCTCCTTAAGGACAATAAGAATAAAAAGATTGACCACAGAGGCGATAAGGAAAGGAATAGAGGTCTGGATAGCCCCGCCAAGCCGCTGGGCTTTTATGTTTCCCAAAGAGGAGTAAAGGGCAAAGGAGATCATTGCGACAAGCATATAGAGGAACCCTTTCGGAGTGTTGCCCTCGGCCAGATGGAACGGATTGGCCACAAACATAAGCCCGACAAGACATATACTCAATACAATGGCTTTATTTATTGTAAAGCGGTCGTGCACCAGGAAATGGGCAAACAGCATGGTGAATACAGGGTTGCATGAGATAATGATGGCCGCGGTGTTTGCATTCAGGTATTTGACCCCTATCTGGAAGAATGACATGCTGAAGCTTATTCCCAGCACTCCCAGAAGAGTCATATAGGCCCAGTCCTGTGCAGTCAGCTGGATCTGCCTGCGTTTAAGCTCCTTTAGAGCCATGGGAAGAAGGAGAAGACCCCCTATAAGGAACCGGAGGAAGTTTATCTGCAGCGGAGTAAAGGAGTTCTCCCCCATCTTCAGGGCCACCTCCATGGTCCCGAAGCAGAGCGCAGTTATAATGATATAAAGTATGCTCTTTTTAGGCATTCTACCTTGGATAACTCCTATGGAAAGCCATCACTTTGGACATGATGGTGAGTGAGAGGTCCGATGTCATGCCATCCTTGAGGAAATGGTACCCAAGACCTGCTATCATAGCGCCGTTGTCGCCGCAGAGCTTCATGGAAGGGATATAGACCTTCATCCCCTTAAGCTCCGACAGAGCTTTGCGGAGATATGAGTTGGCAGCTACTCCTCCGCCGGTGACCACAGTATTCAGCCCCGCATCCTTGGCTGCCTTCTTGAGCCGCCTTATAAGCATGTCGATGGCTGTCTTCTGGAATGAGGCGGCAATGTTCTCGGGAGTCGCCTCGTATCCAGAATTCTGGAACTGATGCAGCTGGTTTATCACCGCAGTCTTGAGGCCGGAATAGGAGACATCATACTTGTGCTCCCCCTTGTGGAGCGATGGATCGGGGAATGAGAATGCATCCGGATCACCCTTCTGGGCCATCCTGTCTATGACTACCCCGCCTGGATATCCCCAGCCGTAGAACTTGGCAATCTTGTCAAAAGCCTCTCCGCATGCATCATCTATGGTTGTCCCCATAATCTGCATCTTGTCGTAGTTCTCCATGATTGCGATAAGGGTATGACCTCCTGATACCAGAAGTGCGACATAAGGGTACTGGATGTCGTATTCAATATGGGCCGCATGGATATGACCGTAGATATGGTTTATACCGATGTATGGGATATCGGTGGCATAGGAGAGAGCCTTGGCATAGGAGAGCCCCACCAGAAGGGATCCGGCAAGCCCAGGTTTAGCGGTGACTGCAATGCCGTCTATATCTTTGATGGTGCAGCCTGCTGTCTCCAGAGCGTTGTGCACTACCCCTTTTATCCATTCCACATGGGTACGGGAAGCAATCTCAGGCACAACCCCCATATAGGGCTGGTGCAGCGGAATCTGTGTGGCAACTACATTGGAGAGTATCTTCTTGCCGTCTGCTACGACAGCAACTGAGCATTCATCACAGGAGGACTCAATACCAAGAACATTCAATTTTTATTCCTCGGAATCCTCTTCCAGCTTGAAGAAATCAGCAACAGACTCAAAGCAGTACCCCTCTTCAATAAATTCAGGATAGAGCTCGATCATAGTGCTTGCAAGCTCATCTGACCAAATATGTCCGATCATCACCGCATAGCCGTTCTTATCTGCAATTGCCTTACCCGCGTTGAATGCTTCCATTATCTTTTCCTTGCTTTTGTCATTATCGAGAAATATATCACGTCTTGCAATACGCATACCATTCTTTTTAGCCACCTTGGCGCAGACAGTCCCGGAATGGGTATAGCTGTCCACGAAGAAGAGCCCCCGCTGCTTGGCCACCTTGAGCACTACATCCATAACACGCTCGTCGCTGGTGGCGGCAGAGCCCATGTGGTTGTTGAACCCAACTACATGAGGAACAGAGTCCAGGTTGTCGTTGAGAGTCCTGCGGATCTGGTCGTCGCTCATATTCACCAGGATTGCACCGGCACCCGGATCTGCCTTTCCAAGGGGCTGCATAGGCTGGTGCAGCATTACTGTCTTGCCGCTCTGGTAGATAAGCTCTGCCGCCTCCTTTGAGTATCCGAGGCGTGGAATGACTGCTATGGAAAGCTTGCCTGGGAATTTAAGGAACGGCATAAGCTGCTTTGTGTTATGGCCGCCGTCATCAAGGATCAGGTAGATGCGCTTCTTAGGTGTCTCGTCCTTAGCCTCTGGGTTGGGTTCCGGGGTCGGCTGAGGCTGAATCTGCGGTTCAGGTTCAGGCTGAGGAGCTGGTTCCGGGGCAGCAGGTGCTTCCGGCGCCTGAGATTTTGCAGAAGGCTGATAGTTTATGATTGCCACCAGGATAAGAAGTGCAGCTAAAATGATTAAAGCGGCCACAATCAGAGGATAATTCTTCTTTGAGCTTCTGTTACTTTTCCGACTTTTGGCCACTATAGAACCCCTCCTCAGATATAATATTATAAATATTAATAATTAGCAAGTTTTTATAAAATAGGATTCAAAAATAGTTCTACCTACAGCTTTTCCCTTGCGCTCGAACTTGGTCTCGGGCCGCCAGGGGACAATATTGTTGGGTTCCTCTGCAAAGCCTTCAAATGGGGAATAAAGCCTCTTCTCTCCCCTGAGCACCTCCTGCATCTGGAGGGCATAGTCCTCCCAGTCGGTGGCACAGTAGATATAGCCTCCATCCTTAAGCTTGTCAGTCAGGATAGAGACAAAAGTGCTGTTTATAAGCCGCCGCTTGTTATGCCGCTTCTTCTGCCAGGGGTCCGGGAAAAAGATATGGAAACCGCCTGCAGAGCCATCAGGAACCATATTCTCCACCACCTCGGCGGCATCGTGGTGCACAATCCGCACATTGGAAAGCTGCTTCTTATGTATGACATCCAGAAGAGCCCCGACCCCAGGCGGATAGACATCCATTGCCAGGTAGTTCATGCCTGGGTTGCGCTCTGCCATCTGATAGGTGGCCTCCCCATCTCCAAAGCCTATCTCCAGCAGCACTGGGCTGCTGTTGCCGAATATAGAGGCAAAATCAAGCTTTTTATCTGCATCGTATGGAATGCAGTAGAGCTGGTGATAGGTGTCAAGGGCATGCTGCTGGAGTTTGGTGATACGCCCGCTTCTGAGCACAAAGCTCTTTATTGTCCTGTGAAATGTCTCTTCCATCCCTTCTCCTATATCAGCCGCATCAGCTTATCCCGCAGGAAGGCTGACTTTTCCTTCAGATCCACCAGGTCGGTGGTTATAATCATCTTGTTTGCCTGGGTTGGCGACGGCCTGACCTTGCCTCCGCTCTCCTTAATAAGGCGCATATACTTCTCCAGATTGATGACATGGACCTTGCCGAATGTTATCTCTATCTCCCCGTGGTGCTCCTTCATGGAGGTGATATAGAGCTTTCCGCAGAGCACCCTGATCTCTGCCAGGGATACAAGGCTCTCAACCTCGTCCGGAAGCGGTCCGAATCTGTCCTCCAGCTCGCTGCAGATAGTGTCAAGCTCGCTCTCAGAGACCACAGAGGCAATCTTCTTGTAGATCTCCATCTTCTCGCTCTGGTCACGGATATAGGTGTCGGGGATAAATCCTGAGTACTCAAGCTCAAGATAGACATCATGGAGATCAAGCTCATCCTTCCTGCTGCCATCCAGGAGGCGCACAGCCTCGTCTATAAGACGCAGGTACATATCAAAGCCCACAGAGCTTATCTCTCCGCTCTGGTCGCGTCCCAAGAGGTTTCCGGCACCCCGTACCTCCAGATCCTTCATAGCCACCTTGAAGCCGGCTCCAAGGCCGGTGTTGTCAGATATTATCCTGAGCCGCTTCATAGCCAGCTCTGTCATTGCAGTCTGGTCCGGATAGAGAAGATATGCATAGGCAAGCCGGTCGGAGCGCCCTACTCGGCCGCGGAGCTGATAGAGCTGGGAGATGCCGTACATATCGGCCCTGTCTATGATTATGGTGTTCACATTCGGGATATCGATGCCGTTCTCTATTATGGTTGTGGAGATAAGGACATGGATCTCCTGATGGACAAACCGGTCCATTATATCCTCAAGCTCTGTACCGCTCATCTTGCCATGGGCTGTCTCCATTATTAGCTCTGGCATCATATGCTCAAGGGCAAGACGAACATTCTCCAAGGACTCCACCCTGTTGTGCAGATAGTAGACCTGACCTCCCCTGGAGATCTCCTGAAGAATTGCTTTTCTTACAGTCTCCATGCTGTAGGGCTGGACAAAAGTCTCTATAGGCCGGCGGTTGCGGGGCGGTGTCTCCAGCACCGAAAGGTCTCGTATTTTAAGGAGCGACATGTGGAGTGTCCGTGGAATAGGTGTCGCAGAGAGGGAAAGACAGTCTATGGAGGTCTTGAGCTCCTTCATCTTCTCCTTGTCCTTGACACCGAACCGCTGCTCCTCGTCCACCACCATGAGTCCTAAGTTGTTGAATATGACATCCTTCTGCAGTATGCGGTGGGTCCCTATGATTATGTCGGCCCGGCCGCTCTTAAGGTCCTGGATGACAGCCTTCTGCTTCCTGGGCGGGACAAACCGTGATAAAAGGCGTATCTCCACAGGGAAGTTCTTGAACCGGTCCAGAAAGTTCTCGTAGTGCTGCTCGGCCAGGATTGTGGTGGGGCACAGGAAGGCCGCCTGCTTGCCGCCGGCCACTGCCTTGAACACGGCCCGCATTGCAACCTCGGTCTTGCCGAATCCAACATCGCCGCAGATAAGCCTGTCCATAGGGTTAGGCCTCTCCATATCGGCCTTGACCTCCTCTATGCACCGGAGCTGGTCGTCGGTCTCGTCATAAGGGAAGGCGGCCTCGAACTCCATCTGCATGTCGGAGTCGGACGGGAATGCAAACCCTTTTGCATTCTGCCGCCTTGAATAGAGCTTCACAAGGCGGGCAGCCAGCTCCTCTGCGGCTTTGCGGGCCTTGCTTTTCCTTGACTCCCAGGCTTTGCCTCCGATGTGGTCAAGGTGGGGCGCTTTCCCCTCTCCTCCTATGTACCGCTGAATCAGGTTCACCTGCTCTATAGGGATAAAGACAGTCTCTTCCCCTGCGTATTCAAGGTGAATGTAGTCCCGCTCGGTGCCGGTAGACTTGATACGGTCTATACCTATGAACCGGCCGATTCCATAGTTTATATGGACTACATAATCCCCCTTGTTAAGCTCCACAAAGGAGTCGATGGGGCTGCTCTTGACCTTCTTGACCGATGCAGGCGGCCTCTTCTTGCGGCCGAATATCTCGTTCTCCTGGATTGCTATTATATGGCTGTCAGGAAGGACAAAGCCCCCTGATATCGCACCCATTATCACCTGCACATCCAGGTTCTCAAGGATCTTGCTTATTCTCTGGGCCTGCACACCGGAGCTTGAGAAGATATAAACTTTGTACTTGTTCTTTATAAGCTGGGAAAGCTCATCCTTAAGGTAGGCAAAGTTGCCGAAGAAGGAGCGGCCCGACTCGTAGGAATAGGAGACAGCCTGATCCGGGTGCCTGCTGTCGTGCAGGAGAGGCAGGACTATACGGCGCTCCACAGCCTCTGTCTCCTGGGCAAAGCTGAAGATAAGGCTGTCGGGCACCGGAGGCTTCACAAAGGCATCATGGGCACTCTGCCGGTAGCAGGCCCTGTATTCATCCAGTATAGCCTCGGCTCTCTGCTCCAGAAGCTCATAATCCACCAGGAACAGGGATGAGAAATCGCCCATATAATCAGAGAGATGGCCACACCTCTCAAAGGTCATAGGGAAGATATACTCCTCCTCTGCCACCTCGTTCTCGGTCTCAAGCTTCTCAAGCTCAGCCTCTTTCAGAAGACCAAGAGCCTTTACTGCCTCGATATGCTCCTTATCCCACAGAATCTCCTTGCACGGAGGGATCACAACGCTGTCAAGCTTTCCTGTGGAGGCCTGGGTCATAGGGTCGAAAGTCTTTATCGCATCAATCTCGTCAAACTCGAACACAGCCCGCACCGGCTCGTCGCTCCCAAATGGATAGAAGTCGAAAACCTCGCCCCTGATCGCAAAATCGCCGGGAACCGACACCTTCGGGGTGCGGATATAGCCGCAGCTCTGCATCGATTTCTCAAGCTTCTCTGTATTGACGCTCTGCCCCTTCTTAAGGAGCGAGATATGCTTCTTGAAATAATCTGCTGTAACCATAGGGGAAAGGAATGCCCCCACCGATGTCACAGCAATGCATTTGGATCCAGATATAAGCTGGGTAAGCCCCTTAACCCTGTTTCCGCAGTTCTGGGAGCCTGGGCTTTCTCCTCTGTATGGCAAAGTGTTCCACCCCGGGATATAGCAGACATCCCTGCAGCATAGGGAGATATCCTCAAAGAAGAGCTCTGCCTCCTTCTCATTGGGCAGGACAATCAGAAATGAGCCCTTGGAATACCGGAAAAGGTCAGCAATAACTGCGGCAAGGGGAAGTTTTCTGATGCCATCAATAGTAATCGGGAACTTCTTTGAGCAAAAGGTATCCACCAGCTTCTTGTGAGCCGGGAGGGGTCTGAAACGGGAGGTAAGATCTCTGATGAAATTGTCAATCATAATTTCACAAGACAAAGATACCATAAAAAAATTATAATTTAAATATAGATTAAAGAACAAATGTGTGGGATAATAAGACGAGGAAAGATATGACTATTTTCAGTATCGTAGAAAACCAGAGCCTTCAGCAGGCTATCCAGCGCGCGGCAACTCCACAGTACAACCTGGTGCTGCATAACAACCCTATTTCTGCCCTGGATGAGATGAGGGAGAAGAACCCTGATGTGATTCTCTTCAACTTTGATGATTATCCTGACTACTGGAAAAGTATCTATCTTTTTTCAAAGTCTAATTTAAATAATTGTAAATTTATATTACTTTTTGGTCGTACATTTTTAATAAATGACAGTTCTGAGGCAGAATTCTTAGGAGTAGACCTTCTCCCATGGCACACAGATACCAGAAGCTTTGTGGCTGACCTGAAGGAAAAATTAGAACACGTAGTATGATTCTATACCGTTGTCTTTGAGCAGAAGCACGGTGTTGTTCACATCCATATCGGCATCAACCGGTATAGAGACTTTATAGAGGGTCTTATCCCCTGATTTGACTGTATTGACCACAGGCTTAACCCCTAGATCCTTAAGCTTTTTCTCCATGTTCCTGGCATTGGTCTCGTTTCCGAAGGAGCCCACCTGGATTGCCACAGGGCGCCGTACCGATGCATCCTGCTCCGCCTGGGTAGATGTGCGGGTCTGGCTCTCCACTGCCTTGCTTATAGTGGTGTCTGAATAATCTGATGAGAGGAAGATACGGGACGGAGTGATAGGGAAAGCTGCCTTTTCTGATGCAAGGCGCCCCTCAAAGCCCCCTGCCTTGAGCTTTTTTGCTGCCGCATTCTTGATCTCGGAGAGCAAGAATGCAGAAGATATGTCATATACAAGATAAAGGACACTGTCATCGGAGCTGGTGGCAAGACATGATGCAAGCTGCCTGATGCCGGCTTCAGATTTGCCCTGGGAAAGCATAACTGCACCACCCATGGCCTTGGCTTTATCCTTAAGGGGAGCCTGAGCCTTCTCCTGCACAACCCTGAACTTAAGATAAGGGAGCTCAAACTCCCCCTGCTCGTAAAGGAGTGCGGCAGACATGTACAGGGAGTACCAGGCCTCCTGGTTTGCGTCAAAGGCGAGCTGGAAGTACTGCTGGGCAAGGTCATACTTGCCGCACATCAAGGCCAGGTTTGCCGTCTGGTAAAAGATATTGTACTTGTCCTGAATCCTCTCCTTGCAGGAGCCTACAGCCTCAAGGATCTTGCTGGCGCTGGTCTCCTGCCTGAAGATCTCGTTGAGGGCCCTGTCAGGCACCTCCTTGCTGTTCTGGACAGTCTTATAGAACTGGTCTAAGTCTGCTCCCCACAGCGCTGTGGAAAAGAGCAGCAGAAAGAGAATTAAATTATAGCGGCAGATTGTTTTCAGGCTGCTCAACTGGAATATCCTTCTCCTTCCCTTTTTTCTTCTTTTCCTTTACCGGCTTTTCCTTCTTCTCCTTCCTGCGTCCGAACATAAAAGGAAGCATGAAGATAGCACCGGCAGCAAAGGCTACAGTGACAGCCAGGAAGATAGGCACATTGCTGAACGAGGTGAAACCGAAGTTGATATCGGTGGCGTTGGAAAGGTTAAGTGCTGCAAACAGCGCGTAAAAGCAGATGAAGATAATAAACAATATCATCCTGAATCTCATACTCTTTCTCCTTTGTATGTATTTCCATTGCAGGAAAGAAGCTTAACATCTAAGAACTTCCCTATTGTATCACATTTTTCGGGAAAAACAACCATCTCATCCCCCTCGGTGCGTCCCAGCATCTCGGTTTTATCCTTTTTAGAGACCGATTCCACCAGGACATGCTGCACATGGCCCACCTTATTCTCCTTCTCCTCGGCGCTTATACGGTGCTGCAGGGCAATCACCTTCTCAAGCCTCTTAAGCTTGGTCTCAAGGGGCAGACTGTCGGCCATGGTGCAGGCCTTGGTTCCCTCCCTGGGGTTGTAATAGTAGGTGTAGGCATCTATAAAGCGCACCTTCTGCATAAGGTCCAGGGTGGCATCCAGATCCTCCTCAGTCTCGCCGGGGAATCCTATGAGGATGTCGGTGGTAAGGGATACACCCGGAATCTTCTCCTTTATCTCGGCCACGATATCCAGATAGTGCTCCTTGGTGTAGCGGCGGTTCATAAGGGAGAGGATGCGGTTGCTACCGTGCTGGACAGGAAGGTGTATATGACGGCACACCTGTGGATTTGCCGCTATGGTGTCGATCAAAGCAGAGCTGAAGTCCTTGGGATGGGATGAGAGGAAGCGGACCCAGCCGATAGAGCTTATGCGGCCGCAGATAAGATCTAAAAGCTCATGAAATGAGATTTCCCTCCCCTGGTATGTTCCACGGTAGGAGTTCACATTCTGTCCTAAAAGAGTTATCTCCTTGACATTGTGCTGCTCCAGGAACTCAATCTCGTGGAGAATCTCCTCGGCGCTCCGTGACACCTCGCGCCCCCGCACATAAGGGACTATGCAGTAGGAGCAGAAGTTGTTGCAGCCGTGCATTATGGGGACAAAAGTCTTGAAGCTCTTTCCGTCGGAATGGTACTCCTGGAAGGTGTAGGTGCTGCTCTCCTCCTCTGGAAGCCCCTCAAGGTACTCAAGAATATTGTTCTTCTCCAAGGTGCCGAGAACCAGGTCTACAGTCCCCTTGCAGGTGGTGTAGAGCTCCTCCTTGACCCGCTGGGCCATGCAGCCGATTATGACCAGCTTGAAGCTGTGGCTCTCCTTAAGCTTCTTGAAGTAGCCTATGCGGCCCCAGATGCGGTCCTCTGCAGTCTGGCGCACAGAGCAGGTGTTTATGATTATGAGGTCGGCCTGGATGTCGGATGAGACGCTCTCCCATCCTCTGCGCTTAAGGATAAGCTCCAGGGAGTCGGACTCAGCCTTGTTCATCTGACAGCCGTATGTCTCAAGAAAATACTTTTTCATTCAGCAATCTTTTCCTCAATGAATTTTTTAACAACTTTCCAGTCATTGTCAAGAGGAACCACTATCCAAGCCCCTTTGTCAAAGTCTTCGGCCACCTGGTCCTCCTCCAGCCCTGTGGCAAGGAGGTTTGTGTATGTGGCATACAGAACATTGTCAGTGCTCAGCACCGCCTGGTTTATGGTTATATCCTGGCAGTTCCTGTAAAGGCTGAATGCCTCAAGCCACGATATGTCGGTCTCCACATACTTGAAGCCGAGCTTTATGATACGGCTTAAGCGGTTTATGTCGGAAAGGCCTATAGACATAAGTCTGTTCTTCACAGCCTTAAGGATCTGCTGCTGCCTCATATCCCGTGAGAAGACAGGGGTATAATGGCGTGCCCGCGCTATCCTGAGCGCCTGGACTCCGTTCACATGGTGCACCCCGGCCGGATAGTAAAGGGTCGACCACCTGCCGTTCTCGTCCCTCACACGGTAAGTCGGATCCACCAGAGGCTCTGTAAGCTCCACATCTATGCCCCCGAGTATATTCACCAGCTCGGCAAAGGCATACATATCAACCATCACATATTTATCAATCCTGAGCCCTGTCATATCAGACAAAGAGGAGACAAGGACATTGGGGCCGAAACGGCGGTAGATGCTGTTTATCTTGGTGCGCTTGTAGAAAAGGTCCCGAGGCAGGCTTATAAGGGTGGCCTTGTTCATGTTCAGATCAAGGTTTGCCAAAATAAGAGTATCGGTATTCCTCTGGTTCATGCCGCAGATAAGTATGGTGAAATGGCCGTCCGAGCCTGAGGCTGTGTTAAAATTCAGTTTTTTTTTACGGAGGAGACAACCACGTTGTCGCTGTCGAAGAGGTATACCTCGCCGGTATCCTTCTCAAGGGAGAGTGTGCCTATAACAAAGCCGCCACGGTCAGTTATGGCAAAGTCGTAGCTCTCTTCCTTCTCCTCCGGAGTCTGTGCTATGATGCACCCCTTGGTCTCAAGGAATGCGGTGAAAGCAGGATCCTTGACCATGGCAGAAAGCTCTTCCAGCTTGGATTCTGTCTTCTTCTCCGATACAGTCCTGATATCAAACAGGGTGTGAAGCTTAAGAAGGTCTTCCCAAAGCTCATCGGTAGAGCTGCACTTTATATTTCCCAGTGTGATATTACCCTCAACCAGATCAAGCAGCATGCTGCATAGGAGCGATCCGTCGGTGCGGCGGATATCGTAGCCGGTCTGGGTATTCTCGGCATCCCGCTTCTTAATATAAAGCTTCTGCTCTGTCAGATAGGAAAGAAGCTGTGGATTTCTTGTAAGCTGCTCCATCTTCTTTGCCACCGGGTCAAGCTGGGCATAATGGGCATGGATACGGATATTGTTGGCATCTATAAAGGAGGCAAGCTCCTTGTCTGTGCTTATCTTTGCAGCGGATACCTTGTCGAAGGTCTCGGCATCGAACTGCACCTTGCCTCCGGTGGTATAAGGCAGGATAGAGAGTCTGTAGAACAGCTTTCCTCCACTGGAAAGGAGTATCTCCCTCCCTTTCTGCACCGGTGTAAGGTTATGAGAACGGTAAAGGTCAAGGCACTCCTTGGATTCCATGAAATAGGCGCACCCTTTCCTGAGCATAGACTCGCTGAACTCAGACATAAGCTGGTCCAGTGCGCTGTAGTAGCCTGCATAGTCGTCGGCAGGAGCCTGGGGCGTATCCTGTGCCAGGTCTGAGCCATAGCTGTTTATCTTAAGGCCAAGCACATTCCGTGCATCCGAAAGATCCTCTCCCATGTTCTGGAGTGTATAATCCAGGTTGCCCACTGCGGCTGCTGTCTCTTTGGCAGAGGCAGAAAGCTTCTTCACAGCATTCAGTGTCGCAATATTGAACACTAAAAGACCGATAAGAGAGCAAGTCAAGAGGATAATAAGGATTCTGGAACGCAGATGTGCCTTATCCATCAGTGCCTGAAACTCCTCTGGCCTGTGTAGACCATAGCTGCATTGTATTCGTTGCAGGCTTCGATAGATTCAAAGTCACGGAGGGAACCGCCAGGCTGAACCACAGCTGTGACACCCTCTTTAAGGCCGATGTCGATGCCGTCACGGAACGGGAAGAAGGCGTCGGAAACCATGATGCTTCCCTTAAGTCCGCCGTGCTCATCCTTTACAACAGATTCGATGGATGCACGCTTCTCAGGATCGGTGAGCTCATACCAGGATTTCTCATAGAGGTCCCAGCAGATACGGTCGCACATCTTCTTATAAGCCTTGTCACGGGCAATCTCGGCCACACCTACACGGTCCTGCTCGCCGGTACCGATTCCAACAGTGACGCCATCCTTCACATAGATTACAGAGTTGCTTGTAACACCGCTTTCCACCAGCCAGCCGAAGATAATATCATCAAACTCCTTGTCGGTAGGCTGCCGGTTCACCCTGTACTCTTTTCCCTTGTACTCGCATACTGCAGGGAGGAAATCCTCCTTTTTGCGGGCCTTTGGAAGATATGACCACTGTGCGATGACACCACCGTCCAGAATTGATTTGAAGTCCATGAACCTTGAATAGGCAAAGTCCTGGAGCCTGTCGATATTCTTGATCCGCATCACACGGAGGTTCTTCTTGGTCTGGAAAAGCTCAAAAGCCTTTGGAGAGAACTCAGGTGCCGCAACTACCTCGACATAGCCCTCTGTCACCTGCTCAGCAGTCTCAAGGTCCACTTCCCTGTTCAGTATGACTGCACCACCGAATGCTGCGATGCGGTCTGCCATAAGGGATTTATGGAATGCATCGGCAAGTGTCTCACCCTTTGCTACACCTGACGGGTTGTTGTGCTTGATGATAACGCTGCATGGTGTATCAGAGAAGAAACGGAGGATATTGAGGCCGTTGTCCACGTCGGTGATATTGATCTTTCCAGGGTGTTTGCCAGACTGAAGAAGCTCCACGTCAGAGGCCAGATAGCGCCCCTGGAGCACAGTCTCTACCCCGCCGATGGCAAGGTTGCCGTTTATAAGCTTGTACATGGCAGCAGGCTGGTCAGGGTTCTCGCCATAGCGGAGTCCCAGCTTCTCGCCGCCGATGTCCCACTGCACCTTCTCGTAGAAAAGGGTCTGCCTGTCGCTGTCAGAGTTCCGGAAGCTTATGTCCATGAACTGTGGGAAGGCATCCTTGTTGATGTTTTTATACATATCCTTAAGATTTTCTGCCATGTCGGAACTCCTTAGTGAAGATTATATACCTTGGCTGCATCGGACGGTGCAAGGCCTGCCAGATATGCGCTGATCGCTGTGTCGTACTTTGCGGTGGTGCTGAATGTCTTCTTGGCAAGCTCAAACCGCTGTGCAAAGCTGAGCGCTCCCTTCTGTGCCTTAAGATTATCAAGGATAACAGGATAGTCTGCAGGATCGGTGACAGAAGCTACTCTCAGGAAGTTCTTGGCAGAAGCTCTCAGCATGCATGGACCGCCGATATCGATGTTGCCACGGGCATTCTCTGAAGTGGAGTCTGCTTTAGCTACTGTCTTCTCGAACGGATAGAGGTTCACAACTATCATGTCAAAGATTGTGGCGTTGGTTCGGGCAATGTCCTTCTTGTGGGCATCGTTATAGGTCTCGGAAAGAATTCCAAGGTAGATCTTGAAGTCCAGAGTCTTTACAAGACCACCCTGCATCTCAGGCTGCTTGGTATAGTCAGAGACCTGGATAAGGTTCTTCTCCGCAGCATCGCCCAGCCATCCTTTGATTGCTGTGTAGGTGCCGCCTGTGGAATAGATCTTGATATCAGGATTGATCTGGATAAGCCCTTTTACAAACGCCTCCAGCCCTGTTTTATCTGAAACGCTGATAAGCACATTCTTAAGTGCCACCATGTCATCAATTTCAGTTACTGTATTTATCATTTATTCTCTCCTTATGCACCATGACAGTGCTTGTATTTCTTTCCGCTGCCGCATGGGCATGGGTCGTTCCGGCCTACTTTCGGGGTGCTGCGCACCACCTGCACGTTTCCTGTAGGATTGGATGTCACTGCCCCGCTCTGAGATGCCATATTCCGGTGGGAATCGAACTGCGCAGACTCCTGGTGGGTTGCAACCGATGCGGTCTGGGTACGCTGAGGTTCCCCAGAATACCGCTCCACCTTGACATTGATCACCTTGCGGACAATCACCTTCCGGATATCATCTATCATCTTGTCAAAGATCTCGAAGCCCTCAAGCTTATACTCAAGGAGAGGGTTCTTCTGGCCATAGGCCCTCAGGTTCACAGCCTCCCTCAGGGCATCGAGGTTCTCAAGGTGCTCCTGCCACTTCATGTCGATAAGGCGGAGGTATTCCATCCTTGCAAACATATTGAAGTTCTCGACCCCGACCTTGGAAGCCTTGTCATCCATCTCGCTGTATATGTTGTCCAGTATGGCCTGCTTAAGTTCAGGCAGTGTCTTCGGCACAGATACATCAATATGGGCATCTGGTGTGTAATAGAGGGTCTCACGGAACCGCTTGATAATCTCAGGAACCTCGGACATCTCCTTGATTCCCTCGAAAAGGTCGTCAGCAAACTCGGCTATGATGCCTTTAATATGAGCAATGAAGTCTTTGTCAGCAAGGACTTCTTCCCTCTTGGAGTAGATATATTTACGGTGCTCGCTGAGCACATTGTCGTAGTCAAGGAGATGCTTACGGATCTCGTAGTTCCGCTCCTCCACCCGCTTCTGGGCGTTCTCTATAGACTTGCTTATCCATGGATGATGGATAGGCTCATCCCCTTTCATGCCGATCCTGGCCATCATAGATTTAAGGTTGTCACCGCCGAAAAGGCGCATGAGTGTGTCGTCAAGAGAGATATAGAACTTGGATTTACCAGGGTCTCCCTGACGTCCGGAACGGCCGCGGAGCTGGTTGTCGATACGCCGTGACTCATGGCGCTCTGTACCTATTACATAAAGGCCGCCAAGCGATTTAACCTCCTCGTAGTCAACCTTCCATTTCTCTGTCGCCTTGGCCAGTGCTTTCTCGTATTCCTCCGGCTCGGCATCGGTGCCGCACATCTTGCGTGCCATGAACTCAGGGTTTCCACCCAGCTTGATATCGGTACCACGGCCAGCCATGTTGGTGGCAATGGTCACGGAACCCTTGGCACCAGCGTTTGCAATGATCATAGCCTCACGGGCGTGGTTCTTGGCGTTCAGCACCTCGTGGCGGATTCCCCGCTTGGTAAGGAGCGATGAAAGCTGTTCTGACTTCTCGATGGAGACTGTACCCACCAGCACAGGCTGCCCTTTTGTATGGGAAGCGGCAATCTCGTCGCATATAGCCTTGAACTTATAATCTTCGTTCAGGTAGATCTCGTCATCCATATCATCACGGATAACAGGACGGTTGGTAGGAAGGACCACAACATCAAGGTCGTAGATCTTTGTGAACTCCCGTGCCTCGGTATCGGCAGTACCGGTCATACCGGAGAGCTTGTTGTACATCCTGAAGTAGTTCTGGAATGTGATGGTGGCATGAGTCCTGTTCTTCCTGGCCACCTTGATTTTCTCCTTGGCCTCGATAGCCTGATGGAGACCGTCGGAATAGCGGCGCCCTGTAAGGATACGGCCGGTGAACTCATCTACTATCTGCACCTCCCCTGCCTGCACAACATAGTCCACATCACGGTGGAACAGCTTGTGAGCCTTGAGAGCCTGGGTAAAGTAGTGGATATATTCGAAGTTGTCGTCGGTGAAAAGAGATCCCTCAATATATTTATTCTTGAGCAGAAGGGCCTCTATCTTGTTCATACCATCGTTGGTGAATACAACATGCTTGGTCTTCTCGTCCAGCTTGTAGTCCCCCACCAGGTCTTTGTCCTCCTGGGGATACTCGCCTGTGTCTGGGTCTTTCTTGCATTCATCCAGATAGTGGATAAGTTTGTCCACCTGATAGAACTTGCTGGTGTCATCCTCGGCCGCACCGGAGATGATAAGCGGGGTTCTGGCCTCGTCAATGAGGATGGAGTCTATCTCGTCCACGATTGCGAAGTTGTGGCCACGCTGTACCTTCTGGTCGTCGCTCCAGCGCATGTTATCGCGCAGGTAGTCAAAGCCCAGCTCGTTGTTGGTGGCATATGTAATATCGCAGTTATAGGCTATTTTCTTGGCGGCGAAGTCCATGTTGGAGAGGACTGTGCCTACCGATACTCCCAGGAAGTTATGGACCTTGCCCATCCACTGGGCATCGCGCTCAGCCAGGTAGTCGTTTACTGTGACAATGTGGACTCCCTTACCGGAAAGTGCGTTCAGGTATGCGGCAGTGACGCTGGCCAGGGTCTTTCCCTCGCCAGTCTTCATCTCGGTGATTTTGCCCTGATGGAGGACAATCCCACCCATGATCTGCACGTCGTAGGGGCGCTCGCCCAATACACGGCGGGATGCCTCGCGGCATAGGGCAAAGGCCTCGGGAAGGATGTCGTCCAGGGTCTCCCCTTTCTGCAGCCTATCTTTGAAGGACTGGGTCACTTCTTTGAACTGTTCGTCCTTGAGCGACATAGCCCAGGACTCTTTGGCATTAACACTGTGAAGTATAGGAAGAAGGGCCTTTAAGTCCCTGTCATGCTTGGATCCGAATATGGCCTCGACTACTTTCTGCAACATACAAAAAGTATACTATTTTTATGGCAAAAATACAATCATCAGAATAAATATCGCCGGGTTTATACTACAACCTTGCAATAAGGGCTTCCTGTAGCACTTGTGAGCAATTTATATGTTTGCGGTCAGCAAGAATAGAGAGCCACCGAGGGAGTGAGACATTCTTTCGTACTGCCCTATTATCTGTGGCAGCTCTATATGCTAAAGTATCAGGCTGATAATCTTCTGTGCCAGCTGCTGTTTGCCCCCATAATAAGTGATTGGTGTCTTCATTCTATTTTTTTTCCTCCTTTAGATAATGAAGAACCGCACCGATAATTTAACTGGAAGTTCGGATGGTAGCAGTTTACTGCAGGTGCGGCTAACACCTGGCCGGGGGGGGCGTCCCCTCGGTCTACCGTCCGTTTATCGTGCGGTACCAAATATTTTTACTTTTTTCATGCTTGACTTCCTCTCAAAATATGGTATATTTAATTTAGTGGAAATCTAAAGGATCGGCCCAATCCCTGCTAAGGATAGTGGCAGTCCTTTTTAAGGTTTCCATTTTTTTTGTTCAATTTCTTCTCGTGAAATATCATATATTTTCCCATGCCAATCCAAGATTACCCCCAGAACTCCATTACGGTATATTCCTTTATACTTATGCCGATTGTTTTTTATTTAGTTTTCGATATAATAGGAAGGTATGAATAAAAGGAAAGAATCGGCGATAAAAGAGCTGGCTATGTTCTATCCCAGGCTGCTGGGTGGACTGTTCACTATGCTGCTTACTGCTGCGGCAGGCATCGCGCTGGCTGCAATCGTAGTGTATCCGCTCTGGAGCACCGCAACCCATTCAAAAGTGGCCTACAACTGGTTCATCCTTATCTGTGTGGCTCTTGCCTTGATCATTATTCCGGCAGTGCGTATACACAATCTTAAGAAAGCAGGTGTATCAGCCGGTGATATTATCAGGCACCACATTCTGCCGGTGATTGCACACATTGTCTACTTCTTCCTTTTATTTATGTCTGCTGTCCTTGCCTGGATGTTCTTAGCCAATGGATATATCCCCGGTGGAGTTGCCGCAATCATCTTCATCCTGCTTATCACAGGAATTTTCAAAATATATTTGAAAAAATAAAAAAAATTATTAATAAATTTTTCTCATGTTCCGATAATAAAAGTGTCGAGGCAATATAGTTCCCCTCCCAGTTAACTATTTGCAATTCGAATCTAGGCTGATTTTTCAATCAGCCTTTTTTTTCTTTAGCAGCCGGAAAGGGCGCAGTGAACCAGAGGGACAAATCTTGCATCGGCAGAGAGAGCCCTTCTGTACATAGGGTCGGCATATACAAGGTCAACCTTTTTTGATGCGGCAGCAAGCTCATCTTCCCCCTGGAAGAAGAGATCCTGTTTTTCAGCGAATTTAGAATCCTGCAGGAAGAAACTTCCCACAGCAATCTCGGCATCGGAAGTGCGCCTTATTATATTGCGCAGAGTGTTACCTGCCCCCTGCTGATGCACTATAAGTATACGCTTTGCGCTGCCAGCCTCTTCTGTGGCCCTTATCAGGGATGGAGTCTCTGGATAGCTCAAGCTGTATGGGATTCCGAACCTCTCCTTTATAAGGCGGCATGCCCCTATTGCTCCAGGAGAATAACATACAATTTCTTTGAACCGGGTAATATTCCTCAATGCATCAACTGCAGTATTCTCAGATAACAGAGTGCCGCCATCTGCAGAAGCGATTGAGACAAGGTCATCATCAGAAGCCCTGTTAAGCGGTGTAGCCCCGAATATCCCAATTTTTGCTGTATCAGCTGATGACACAGCAGCAGGATCAGGTGGCAGGAATTTCTTTACAAAAGCCATTATAGCCTTGGCCTCGCCGAAGGAGTAATTCTCCATCCCGGATGTGCATACACTGAATGCAGGTATTCCTGTCTCCTGCTCCACTGCCTTAGCGGCGGCTGCAAGGTCGGTCCCTATCACAGAGACTGCAGGGGTGCCGACAAGAGCCACAAACTTATAGCTGCCAAGGGAAACTGCGGCGCATATTTTCTTCTTAAGCTTGTCATCCCGGCCGAAAATTGTGTCCATCTCTCTTATGGCAGAGCTGTAGAAGCACACTTTATCGCCATAGAAACGGGGCTCGTCGTAACCTGCCACATTGCCGGAGCACCCGCCCGGATCGCACAGCACAACAAGTCCTCCTGCAGCATACAAGGCAGAGACTGCCCCTGAGTAGTCCGGGGCAAAGGGGGCTAAATATCTGAAGAATCCTTTCATATTTCCCTCTACACCGTAAGATATGTTCCTTTCATCTGCTCCCTGTGCCCTTTAGGGTTGGAGAAAGCACTGTCCATAATCTCAAGAAGCGCATTTATGCCGTCAAACCCGTAGAAAGTCCTGTCGAATGGCCATGCGGCGCTTATTGCCTGCTGATTGTAATAGCCTGCATCAAGACCAAGCATAAGGTCAGCTTCTGGCAGCGAGGATGGAGATGCAGCTGTAGTAGGATGCACTCCGGAATAGACCTTGAGCTCTGGTGCTATCCTGTTCAGTTCTGCAATTAAATCCCAGTCCTCGGGGTGAATCATATCTCTGAAGATAAAAGGCACTTCTATTCCAGCATTTAAAATCATGAGAGCTATATCGAATGGATTTCCACAGACAGCCTCTCCTACTGCAATCCTCTTTCCATGGTGCTTATCAGCGAATTCCTCTATCTTTTTCTCTGCAGCTCTCTTCTCATCTTTGCAGCAGATCTCAGCCTTAAGGAGCTCTCCAAGCTTTTTATAATTCTCTTCAATTGTATCTGGAACATAAGAAGTGAAAAGCTTTATATATGGCATACCAAGGCGTTTTTCCAAATCTGCCCCGCATGCCGCAGCCTGAGGATGCACTATTATATTTGCCCTGGAGTTCCCCATATCCTTAAGTTCCTCAAAGGTACTGCAGCCTGCGACTGTCTTTATCTCTTTTATTCCAGCCTCTTTAAGAATGGTCAAAAGCTCGCTTTTATTCTCCAGCGGGGCAAAAGTTCCAAGAAGGTTGACCGCATCTTTGCCTCCAGAGGCGTTTTCCTGGGCTTCAAAGCAGTTTGTTATAGCCTGCCGGACCTGCACCATGGGGCCATAGTTTCCATCCCTCACAATCGGATCCATAAAAGTTGTGGTGACAGGAATGCCAACCTCACGGCTTATCTTTTTCCCAATCCCGGCCAGGTCAGTCCCAAGCAGGGCATCCAGGCATGTCATGCAGATAAGAACTGCCTTGAACTGGCCAAGATATTTTATATATTGGACTGCTTCGGGTATTCTCTTGAGATAAGAACCAAGGGCGATGCTCCTGTCGTCAAGGTGGAGATAGAACATGCGGTGGGCAAAGCAATATTTTTCGGCAACTACTGTGCCGGAGCGGCTGCACCCCATAGGGCCGACCATAAGCATTGCACTTTCCGGCAGCAGCATAGCGGTCCGCTTGACTCCGTAGCCGGAACTGCCGGGGCCGTTGTAGTGCAGCCAGCAGCCGCCGAATACAGGTACAGACTTATTCTCTCTCTTTTCAGATGCAAGTTGTCCTATAGTCCTGAATTCAGCTCTCATCGTTCTTACACTTCATTATTTTATCTGCAATGGAGAGGAATTCTCTGCTTATAGGGAGGTCTGGATTTCCCTCCACAA
Source organism: Spirochaetia bacterium (assembly GCA_017642445.1). GTDB lineage: Bacteria > Spirochaetota > Spirochaetia > CADAEX01 > CADAEX01 > CADAEX01. Next base: position 25,764 of record JAGCPA010000095.1, on the reverse strand, counting down.
CAGTCATTCCCTTGTCCTCAAAATCCATAATCTCCTGGGATCTGGGCAGATGGCCGATGACAGGGACACCAATGCTGTCGGCAAAGGCCTGCACTTTCTCCTCCTCGCCATTAAGACCGCGGGAGTTGAAGATTATTCCCCGCACCCTGGCATAGCCCCTCTCCTCGAAGTTCTTAACTGCTGTGCGTATATTGTTGGCAGCAAAGAGAGACATCTTCTCGCCCGAGGTTACAATGTAGATATCCTGGGCATAACCCTCCCGGATCGGGGCAGCAAAACCGCCGCACACAACATCGCCAAGAACATCATAGAGGACAACATCAGGCTTAAGGGTGTCGAACACATTGAGCTCGTCCATAAGCTGGAATGTGGCAATTATTCCCCTTCCGGCACAGCCGAGTCCCGGTGTCGGGCCGCCTGTCTCCATGCACATGACACCTGCGAAACCGGGGTGGATTATATCTTCAATCTTAGGATTTGAATCGTGGTCACGCATGTAGTTGAGGACAGGCTCAAGCTGCTTTCCATGCATAAGGTTGATTGTAGAGTCTGCCTTTGGGTCGCAGCCTATCTGCATGACTTTGTAGCCTTTTATCGCCAGAGCTGCTGATATATTGGAGGTGACGGTCGATTTACCGATTCCCCCTTTTCCATAAATTGCAATCTTTTTCATAGCGTATCCCCCTAGTAAAAACCCCGGCAAAAGCCGGGGTCGGAATTGAACTTAAGAGATTAAACACAGCCGTATAGGCTTGGGGACATTTTAAGCCTGTGCAGCCTCTCTCTTAGCTTTTGCCTCTGCAATAACAGCATCAGCAATCTTGCCGTTTATCGGGCTGTAGTGATCGAATTCAACCTCGAAGGAGCCGGTTCCTGATGTGAGTGAGCGCAGGTCTATTGCGTATCTCAGAAGCTCAGACTGAGGAACTTCTGCATTTACCTGCTGCATACCACCACCCATGCTGTCCTGACCAAGCACTCTACCACGCTTGGAACTGAGGTCAGAAAGAACATCGCCAAGATACTGGTCGGCCACAAATACTGTGAGTTTCATGATAGGCTCCAGGAGAACAGGTGAAGCCTTTTCAATGACATCCTTAAGACAGCCTTTGGCTGCAAGCTTGAATGCCATTTCTGAAGAGTCGACCGGATGCTCTTTTCCATCGAACAGGTTTACTTCTATATCTACAACCGGATATCCTGCAAGAACACCTTCCTGCATTCCTTCCGCAATTCCCTTTTCTATTCCAGGGATATAACCCTTGGAAACTGCTCCACCCTTGATGGTGTTTATAAATCTGAGATACTCGCCTCTCTCGATTGGCTGGATCTCGAAATGAACCTCTGCAAACTGACCATGACCACCAGACTGCTTCTTGTGCCGGAAGCTTCCGGAAGCTTTCTTGGTGACTGTCTCACGGTATGCAACCTGTGGAATCTTGGTGGTGATGCCAATCTTCTGGTTATTCTGGATCTTATCAAGGATCATGTTGACCTGGAGCTCGCCCATTCCGGAGATGATGGTCTCGGCTGTCTCCTTGTTGTAGGATACACGGAATGTGTTGTCTTCGGTGGAAGCCTTCTGCATGAACTGTGCCAGCTTATCCTCGTTCTTCTTGTCGTTGGCAGATACAGAAACTTCGTATGTAGGGGTCGGCAGACGCAGCTTGATGAATGTATCCTTGAGCTCGCCTGTGAACATTGTGTCGTTGGTCAGGGTAAGAGGCATCTTGGATGCGATTCCGATATCGCCTGCAACAATCTCCTTAAGGTCGATCAGCTTCTTTCCTACTGCAGTATAGAGCTTGGTCACCTTCTCTTTCTTTCCCTCGCGGGCATTCATAAGCTCCATATCAGCTGTAACTGTACCGGTGATACACTTCCAGAATGAAAGCTTTCCGGAGAACTGGTCGATATTTGTCTTGAATGTGAATACCTTTACATCGCCATCTGGAGAGATAGGAACCAGCTTCTGGTTTCCTTCTGCATCCAGGAGGACATCGTTGAATCCAAGTGGAGATGGAGAAACTTCGGAGATGAAGTTGATAAGAGCCTCAATACCGCAGCCCAGCTGACCTGAACCGCAGAGAACTGGAGCCAGCTTGTTGTCGTGGAGACCTTCGATAAGAGCCTTCTTAACATCTTCCGGGCTGAGCTCGCCGCTTTCCAGATACTTCTCCATGATCTCGTCATCGCCCTCAGCAGCTCCCTCGATGAGAGCCTCTTTATACTGGGCAACCAGATCTGCCATGTCAGCAGGAATATCTACTGCAACCTCTTTTCCACCGCCGGCTGGAATCATATAAGCCTTCTCGGAAAGGAGGTCAATTACACCCTTGAAATCTTTTGCATCGCCCATTGGAATGACAACAGGAACAAAAGTCTTATGGAATTTTTTCTTAAGGTCATCCAGAGCCTCAGCAAAAGATGCTCTGTCCTTATCCATCTTGTTGATGAAGATGAACCGTGGGATATTCCGGCCATCCAGACGCCGCCACAGCTTGATGGTCTCGATCTGAGCACCTGTATCGGCACCTACAACCAGCATTCCGGTCTCGCATGCTCTGAGTCCCAGGATAACCTCTCCTACGAAGTCAGATGCACCCGGAGTATCTATAAAATTAAGCTTCTTGCCATTTTTCTCAATGAATGAAAGTGTGGAATGGAAGGAAATCTTCTTTTCGATCTCCTCGTCGGTATAGTCGCTGACTGTCTTTCCACCGTCTACAGTCTCAGCCTTTGGAATTGCGCCACCAGCAAAAAGAATATGCTCAAGCAGTGTAGTCTTTCCTGTGCCTACATGCCCGATGACAGCTGTGTTTTTAATTTGTTCAGTAGTAAATCCCATAAAATCCTCCTGTTGGGCTCTATATATGATAAGGGAGCGAGGCCTGAATTGTCAATAAATATTTTAGATATATTATAAAATATTTACGGTTCCAGCTCTTGAACTATATCCAATTTGGAGATAGGGCTCTCGTTTTTCACCGCATATTCGTATGCTGTCATCCCTGCATCAGACTTAAGATTGATGTCTGCACCATCCTCGAGCAGAGCCTTGATAATGGTGGAATGCTCGTTCTGAAGAGCTGCCAGCATGAGCGGTGTAAGGCCGCCGTTCTTCTCCTTGGCATTCACGTCGGCTCCTGCCTTGGTGAGGATATGGATCACCTCAGGGTTGCCGTTGTGCATGGAGGCATACATCAGAGCAGAGATTCCGTTGACATCGGTCTGCTTAGGGTCTGCACCCAACTCCAGGAACTTCTGTGTGATGTCGGACGAGAAGTTGTAGAAGCAGGAATAGAGGAATGGAGAGACTCCGTTGGCATTATATTCGCTTATGGAGAGGCCCTTCTTATGAAGAAGCTCGATCACTGCGGGATTAGGGTTGTAGATTGCGGCATAGATCATAGGATTGAATGCCTCGACCTTGCAGTTGATATCTGCACCGTTCTCGATAAGGACACGGAGGACATCCACATTCTTGTTGGACTGAGCAGCCATCATGATCACAGGAAGGCCGTAGCGGTTCTTGGAGTTGCAGTCTGCCCCGCTCTTCAAAAGGGCTTCGGTGATCTTCGGGTTCTCGTTATAGGTGACAGCAAAGATAAGGGGGGTTCTTCCATCCATATCCCTGTCAGCCACGTTGGCACCTGCTTTAAGCAGAGCCTCGGTGACAGAAGACTTGAAGTTCTGCCCTGCCGCTGCCATAAGAGGTGTAACCTGATCCCTGTTCCTTACATTCACATCTGCACCTGCCTCAATAAGGGTGTTGATGATATCGGTATTTGTGGTGGTCTGGGCCGCAAGGAGCAGTGCTGTATCACCCTGGGTGTTGGTCTCGTTCACCTTTGCCCCATACTTAAGGAGCAGTTTGACCACCTCAAGGGCATCATCATTCTGGCTTGCTATCATAAGAGGAGTCATTGCCTTGTCCCCGCTGCCGCCGTTCACATTGGCTCCATCCTTGATGGCAGCCTCGATCTTTGCAACATTATTTGTCCCGATAAGGGATGCAAACTGCTCAGTCTTTTTATCTGCAAATGAGAGCACAGGAAGAATAAGAATTAAGGCAATAAGTAAAAGCTTTTTCATTTTGACTCCTTGAAACGGTTGATGGAGGTGGCCATTCTCTCCTCAAGCTCCTTGATGTAGGCCTCTTTGGAGGCATATGGAGCTCTGGCCACACCGCTTTTCACAGCTGCCTCGGCAACTGCTGCGGAAACCTGCACAAAAGCCCGCGGATCGAATGGCTTTGGAATAATATAGTCACGCCCGAACTCCAGAGCCTTGACTCCATAGGCTTTAAGCACCTCTTCCGGCACCGGAAGCTTTGCAAGTCCGGCAAGGGCGTGGGAAGCCGCAACTTTCATCTCTTCGTTTATAGCAGATGCCTCCACATCCAGAGCACCACGGAAGATGAACGGGAAGCCCATGACATTGTTGACCTGGTTAGGATAGTCGGAGCGGCCTGTAGCCATTATAACATCGGCCCTGGCAGCAGTTGCCTCGGGATAAGTTATCTCTGGATCCGGGTTGGCAAGGGCAAACACGATCGGATCTGCATTCATGGTCTTGAGCATTTCTCCAGTAACCAGCCCCTTGCCGGAAAGGCCCAGGAACACGTCGGCTCCCTTAAGGGCGTCGGCCAGAGTGCCAGCCTCGCTGCCGGATGCAAAGAACTCCTTATACTTGTTCATGCCGGCAGTGCGGCCTTTATAGATGATTCCCTTGGTGTCGCACATGGTTATGTTCTCTTTCCTGACACCCAGGGCTATGTAGAATTTGCCACAGGCAATGCCGGCAGCTCCTGCTCCGTTAATAACAACCTTGACCTGATCAATCTTCTTTCCGATGATCTCCAGGGCATTAAGCAGGGCCGCACCTGTTATGATGGCAGTACCGTGCTGGTCGTCGTGGAACACAGGGATATCCATTGCCTCTTTGAGGCTGTCCTCTATCTCGAAGCACTCGGGAGCCTTGATATCCTCAAGGTTTATCCCTCCGAAGGTAGGGCCCAGTAGTTTGACTGCATCTATGAAAGCCTTGGGGTCGCTGCAGTCCAGCTCAAGGTCAAAGACATCCACATCTGCGAACCTTTTGAAGAGCACTCCCTTCCCCTCCATAACCGGCTTTCCGGCATAGGGGCCGATATTGCCCAGTCCAAGGACTGCGGTACCATTTGTTATAACACCGACCAGGTTCTTTCTTCTGGTGTAGGTGGAGACCAGGCTCTGATCTGATTTGATCTCAAGACAGGGAAAAGCAACTCCAGGGGTATAGGCACAGGAAAGGTCATCCTGAGTTCTGCATGGTTTTGAGGGTATGACCTCAATCTTTCCCGCAACCGGGAAGCTGTGATATTTCAACGATTTTTCCTTAAGATCCATTCTGCTCACCTGTTCAGCTCTTTGGCTGCCTTGAAGATAGTTCCAAAAAGGTCATGAATATTGTTTATATCCACAGATGAGAATGCTACCCGAAGGTATTTCTCTCCTATGGAGATAGTGCCGATTCCATAGTGTTCAAGAAGATATCTGCGCAGGTTCTCGGCCCCTATTTTCTTGACCACGAATGTCATGAAATAGCCGGAGTTGAATGGAAGAGCAACCAGAGGAACATCGGCAGACATAGAATCGACTGCCCTGCGCACCTGCATATAGCGCCCCTTCATCTTGGCAACCACAGCTGCCTTCTCCTGATGGTATGTGATGCTCCTCATTCCCTTGAGGATAATGTTCTGTGAGATTGTGGAACAGGTGGAGACTGTTGAGCGTATAGAGCCCATGATCTTCTTCTCAAGCACGGAGATGGCAGCATCATCAAGAGCTTTGCCGCCGAATGTGATGAATCCTGTACGGAAGCCCCATACCAGCTCCTCCTTGGTGGCACCGTCAATCTTGACTGCTGTTATGTTGTCGTGGGCATCACACAGCGATGCAAATATGGACTGATGCTCTATATCATTCTCGAAGAACAGCCCGAAATAGGAGTCATCGCAGATCACAAGCATATCCTTGCCTGCATCGGCCTGGCGCACCAGAGCCTGGACAATCTGCTGCTGTTCTGCGGTGGATGGAGAATAACCGGTCGGGTTGTTCGGGAAGTTGAGAAGTATGACTACCTTCTCCCCCATCTTCTTTATTGTCTCTTCCATGGCATTGGCATTGAAGCGGTAGTTCTCGTCAAAGAGGGCGAATGTATCCACTTTTGCCTTATGGAGCACATTGAAGATAAGCTTATAGTTTCCCCAGAACATGTCTGGGATGATGACATCATCATTCTCACCTACGAAGAGGTCTGAGACAATGGATAGACCATGTGTGAGGCCGGATGTGATTATAGGGATGGAGACATTTTTCTTGACCAGCGAAGGATTCTTGCGGATCATCTCCATAAGCCAGATCTGCCGGAGTTCTGGAAGTCCTGCTGTAGGTGCATAGGCAAACATCTCGGAGGCAGAGAGGCCATTGACCAGCTTGCGCATGGATGGGATAAACATAGTCTGTCCATCCTCCATAGCCATTCCTATCGTCGCATTGTATTTATATGCATCTTTCTTTGCCTCTGCAGACTGGGAGATGATTCCCTTCGGGAAATACATTCTTCTTCCCAAGTCAGACAAGAGCCGGTATACGGGTTTGTTCTCTATAACCGCATTCAATTCGACAGCTAATTTATCCAAATATAAACCTCCAATAATACATCAACGGCGTTCCTATAATAACAGAAATAATAATACATAGGTAGATAGTGAGATGAGTTTTTTTAACAAAAATTATATTGATCAGCACAATGATGACAGCAGGGATCACCAGCCTGATGCTTTTCCATCCCTCTGCTGTGCCGGCAAAATCATAGATAAGGCGGTTCAGCTGAAGCCCATGGTTAAGGACAGAGTTCTCGATGAAAAAGATGACAGCACACAGGATAAGCCCTGCCACTCCGGCCCTGATTCCACGTATTCCATGCCGGATGAAAGAGACAGAGGAGAACATCTCGGCCAGAAAGTAGATTGCCACAGTTATAAGTATGGCCGGGGTGATAAATCCCAAGGTTGCGATTATTCCACCCAGAGTGCCTGCCAGAGTCTTCCCCACATAGGTTGCAGTATTGATGACTACCGGGCCAGGAGTCATCTGGGCTATGGCAACAATATCGGCAAACTGCTCCACTGTGCACCAGCCGCGGCTTAAAAGCTCCGACTGGATTATAGGGAGGTTTGCATAACCGCCGCCGAAGGCGAAGAATGCAATCTTTGCAAACACCAGGTAAAGCATAAAGTAGATCACTGTTCATCCCCCTGGTACATAAGCATTCCCAGAAGGCCGCATGCAGCAACCACATAGACAGCCGGTAGATTTATGAACTCCACAGCCAGGAAGGCAAAGAGACCGATGACAATATCCTTCCAGGAGCGGAATGTTTTTTTCATCATGTTGCCTACAGTACAGATTATGAACACTGTCACAGCGGCCCGGATGCTTATGAAGGCATAGCCGGTAAGGGGCGAGCTCTTCAGCATCTCCACAAAAGTTGTGATAAACAGGATGATTGCAACAGGAGGGACAAGCACCCCAACAAGCGCACAGGCTGCCCCTTTCTTGCCGCCCAGCTTATAACCTATGTTCAGGGCAGAGTTCACCCCTATGGCTCCAGGCATTGAGTAGATGACAGCAAGGATATCGTTCATCTGGGTGTCGGAAAGAAGCTTCCTGCGGCAGCGGAACTCCTGGTCCATGACAGCCAGCATGACAGGGCCTCCCCCTACAGTAAAGAAAGAGATTTTAAAGAATGCAAAGAATAGGTAAAGACAGATACGCTTCACTTTCGGAGTGCGTCACTTTTTCTTGGAATAACCAGTGCTCATGAGAATGCTTAGGAACCGGGTGGAGTCGAAATAGCTGAACATAACTCTCATCATCACAGTGAGAGGAACTGCAAGAATAGCACCGAGAGGACCCCACAGCCATGCCCAGAACGCCAATGACAAAAGGATAAGAACTGGGCTCAGGTTGAGGTTGCTTCCCTGGATACGCGGCTCTATAAGGTTACCCATGAGCTGTTGGATTCCCAGGTTGAGCAGGAATACTATAGTGGGCAGGAAGACATCGGGATAGAACTGTACAATGCCCTGGATAGAGATCATGATTACAACTGCAGTCGAACCGACAGTAGGAACAAAGTTAAGGGCAAAGGCTATGCCGCCCCACACAAGGGCAAAGTCCACACCCAGAAGCTTAAGGACACCCCATACCTCAAGACCGGTGAGTATTGAGATGATCAGCTTGATGAAGAAGTAACGGCCTACAAGGTTAAGAATACGGGTGCTGATGATATTGAACTTCTTGGCTTCCCTGAAGCTGAATGCATCCTTTATCTTCTCGTTCAGATATGGATATTCCAGGAACAGGAAGAACATGAAGATGAAGATAAGGAGTGTATATCCTGCCATCTTGGTAAGGGAGCTTGAGAAGCTGATCACATAAGTCTGGATCATCCGCGGCCAGTTGGTGCCTGCGAAGATATCGGGCTGCACCTGCAGCTCGAACTTCTCTATGAGCTTGTTTGAGAAATCGTAGTAGATCTCCTGGAACTGCTGGAGATACCGTGGATAGTTGTTGATGAAAAGGTTGAAGCTGTTCTGGGCTATTACGACAATAAAGTACACGACAACAGCCAGCACAGACATGATGATTATAACAGCCAGAGTACGGGGAATATGGTGCTTCTCCATCTTCTGCATCACTGGAAAGAGCATGAAGCTTATCATCACTGCAAAAACTATGGGTGCAAATACTGCAGCTGTAGCCTTGAGGAAGAATATGCCCACCACCATGAAAATAAGGACAAAGAGTGTGGAGAATGCTTTATCTTTTCTATTAAAACTGTTACTATTCATCCAAATATTTAGTATATCATATTTAAAATAATATGTTAAGACCTGCAAAGATTACAAATATTCACCCTGGAGGATAGAATGATAGCAAAATTTAATGGTATAGAGCCCAAGATCACAAAGCCTGCATTCATCGCAGACAATGCAGTTATCACCGGTGATGTCACTGTAAAGGAAGATGCCAGCATCTGGTACGGCGCTGTACTCCGGGGCGATATAGAGCCTGTCACTGTAGGAAAAGGGAGCAATGTGCAGGAGCTTTGCATACTGCACACATCGGAAGGAACCCCCTGCACTGTGGGCGACAACGTGACTGTAGGACACGGGGTTATACTCCATGGCTGCACTGTGGAGGACAACTGTCTTATAGGGATGGGTGCCACCATACTTGACGGTGCTGTGATCGGCAAAGAATCTATAGTTGGAGCCTGCGCCCTTGTGACCAAGGACAAGGTGTTCCCTCCCCGCTCCATGATAATAGGAAGCCCGGCCAAGGCAGTGAGGCAGCTTACAGATGATGAGGTTGCCGGCCTCCATGCCCATCCGAAGCACTATGTGGAGGTTGCCAAGGCAACAGAGGCCAGCCGGGAATAGTATTCTTTATCTCAGGGCCATTTTATTCACAAAGTCCATCTTGTCGATGCGCTTCTCAATCATACCGTTCTCAAGCATGAAGTTCACGTCATACTCAAGGGCATCAAGGTCTGCATTGGTAAGATGGTCGGTGAAATTGCTCCAGGCAAAGAGCTTTTCTGCATCCTCTATAGAGATATCCTGAACCTTGGCTCCGATTGCAAGGGCTTCTTCCATATTGGCTTCCATCCACTCTTTTGCCTCTTTGTATGTCGCAATGTAAAGCTCAAGCATATCGGGATGGTTCTCTGCAAAACTTTTGCCGCAGGCAGAGATAAGGAGCGGGCTCACATAGCCTTCGCAGGTCACCAGAACACGGCCGCCGTTCTTCTCGGCATTAACCACAGAGGCTGCGGCAGCCAGGGCACAGTCCACCTTGCCGGAGAGCATAGCCTGCACACCGTTAGGAATACCCATGTTGATGAACTCTATATCGGCAGTGGTAAGGCCCTCTTTCTTCAGGGCTGCAACCAAGAGCTCATGGAGCACAGTTCCCTTAGGTCCTGCCACTTTCTTTCCCTTAAGGTCGGCCGGAGTTTTTACATCCGGGTTTGAAGTCATGATTGTGAACATCTTCTCAGGCTTGCTGAACCCAGCGAAGATCTCAACAGGGTTGCCTGCCGCATTGGCCAGGATTACAGATGCAGAGTTGATAACCGATGCGATATCAAGGCTTCCTGCCGCAATAGCCTCGGACTGCTTGGCTCCGGAGGTGATCTCGTAGTAGTTTACTTTGATTCCCTTCTCGCCGAAAGCCTTCTCTGCCATTCCCTTCTCTTTCATTATGATAAGAGGGAGGTTGAACGGAGAGCGCACGTAGGAGATATTAATCTCTTTAAGATCCTGTTTCTCGCTCCTGCCCGATGCAAATGCAGAGACAGCAAGAACTGCGCAAAGAATGAGACACATTGATTTTTTCATTGTTGATTCCTCTCTTTCTGGTCAGCACTGAGCTTTCCAATCAGATATTTTTCTATAATATACCACTTATAATATAATCATACAATCGCCGTAGGAGAAGAAGCGGTACCGTTCCTTTACTGCATGCTCGTAGGAGCGCATAATCAGATCCCGGCCGGCAAAGGCAGAGACCAGCATAAGGAGTGTCGATTCAGGGGTATGGAAGTTGGTGAAAAGCCTGTCTACAAACTTGAACTGGTAGCCTGGATAGATGAATATGGAGGTGGAGCTGCTGCCGGCCGGTATGAGGCCGCCGCTGCAGGCCGATTCCAATGTGCGCATGGATGTGGTCCCCACCGCAGTCACCTTTTTCCCTTCCCTCTTAGCCCGGTTGAGGGCATCGGCTGCAGACTGTGGTATGGTATAGGATTCGGTATGCATCTTGTGGTCTTCTATATTCTCGGTGCGGACAGGGAAGAAGGTGCCGGCTCCCACATGGAGCGTAACCTCAAGTATCTGTGTTCCTCTGCTGCGTATCTGATCCAGGATTGCATCGGTAAAGTGGAGCCCTGCGGTGGGGGCTGCCACCGAGCCTAAGTTCTTGGCATATACAGTCTGGTAGCGCTCTGAGTCTGCCTCCTCGTCGCTCCTTTTTATATAAGGTGGCAGCGGGACATGGGCATTGGCATCCAGATATGTGTCATCGATTGAGACACTGAATTCAAGCACTTTTGAGTCGCCGTCATCCTGTACAATTGTACCAGTCACACCACCTGGAAAATCATAGGTCTTGCCCACAGTCTGCTTGCGGCTTTTCTTGCATATAACGCTCCAGCGGTTGGTGTCCATGGGATGCAGAAGAAAGAACTCAACCTTCCCTCCCGTGCTGCTGGTGCCGTAAAGACGGGCCTTTCGGACCTTGGTGTTGTTCACCACCATAACATCGTCCGGGCCGAAGTAGTCAACTATGTCGCTGATATGTCTGTCTGTGAATGTGCCAGCAGACCTGTCCAGAACCATCATCCTGGAAGTGCCCCGCACCTCCGGTGGATACTGGGCTATAAGCTCATTCGGAAGATCAAAGGAAAAGTCGCTGGTCTTCATTCAGCTGAGCCTCAAGTCCAAGGTGTTTATAGGCGGCAGGGGTTGCGACACGTCCACGCGGGGTGCGCTGTATAAAGCCCTGCTGAATCAGGTATGGCTCGTAGAAATCCTCTAATGTCTCGGTGGATTCCCCTATGGTTATGGCCAGAGTATCGGCGCCTACAGGGCCTCCGCCATATTTCTCTATTATGGCACGGAGCAGCTCACGGTCGTGCTTCTCAAGCCCCATCTCGTCTATCTCAAGCTTGCCGAGGCCGAACTTCACAGTCTCTAATGTGATGACATCATCTCCATAGATCTGGGCAAAGTCACGCATACGGCGCAGGATCCGGTTAGCCACACGTGGGGTTCCGCGGCAGCAGGTGGCCAGCACACTCATGGCATTCTTTTCTATCTTTATGTCAAGGATAGCTGCAGAACGGGTGAGGATAGATATAATCTCGTCCTTCTCATACAGGTTCATCCTGATGTTTATGCCGAAACGGCTGAAGAGAGGGCTCGACACATTGCCGCTCTTAGTGGTTGCTCCTACCAGTGTGAAAGGTGGAATAGGAAGGCGGATTGACCTTGCAGAAGGTCCCTGTCCGATAACCCAGTCCAGCTCGAAATCTTCCATAGCCACATAGAGCATCTCCTCTATAGCAGGCTTCAGTCGGTGGATCTCATCGATAAAGAAGACAGTGTTTGGAGAGATAGTGGTAAGAAGACCGGCCAGATCCTTCGGCTTATCAAGTGCCGGTGCACTGGTGACCTTGAACTCAGCTCCCATCTCGTGGGCTATGATGCCGGCAAGTGTGGTCTTTCCAAGTCCCGGAGGGCCACTTAAGAATACATGGTCAAGGCTCTCTCCACGGGCTTTTGCAGCCTTGAGGAATATCTTAAGGTTATCCTTGAGGGCTTTCTGCCCCTGGAAATCATCCAGAGTCTGTGGACGGAGGGCAAAATCCTTCTTGTCCTCTGCTATAATCTCGCCAGATAAAATATCGTTGTTCTCTGTCTCTATCATGTGCTCAGCAATACAATGGCACGTTTGAATATCTCTTTCTCGCGCTCATCGTCCTTCATATTCATAATATCGGAATCCTTGGCCACTTCCTCCACTGCCTTGAGCGCTTTTCTATACTCAAAGCCCATGTCGGAAAGAGCATTCACAATATCTGCAAACTTTGGATTGCCGGCAGGGGCTGCCGCAAGCTCCTCATCCATAACCAGCTTGCCGCGCATAGCAAGCATAAGCTTCTGGGCTGTCTTCTTGCCCACTCCTGGGATTCCTGCAAGAAGCGCCACATCATCCTTGTCCAGAGCCTCTGACATCTGCTTTGCAGAGATGGAGGAGAGCATCTTCATGGCCTGCTTTGGCCCGATTCCGTTGACTTTGTTCAGCTCCAGGAAGAAGGTGCGCTCATCCTTTGAGAAAAAGCCGTAGAGCTTGACCATATTCTCGGTGTGCAGATAGTAGGTGTAGACCTGGCACTCATCTCCCACTGGCGGCAGAGCCTGAAGTGTCTTGGCCGATACAGTGATATCCCACTCTATGCCGCAGGAATTCAAAAGGTAGATATTATCTATTCCCTTGTATGTAAGGGTTCCGCTCAAACTGTTAAACATTGGCAAAGCTCCTGTTGTTCACATGGCAGATAGCTGCAGAGAGGGCATCGGCAGCATGGTCGGGTCTTGGAACCTTATCCAGGTTCAGAATAACCTTGACCATCTCCTGCACCTGATTTTTCTCGGCACGCCCCTCGCCTACCACTGCCCGCTTTATGACAATCGGGGTATATTCTCCCAGGGGAATACCATGCTGTGCGAACACCAGATGTACAACCCCCTTTGCATGGGCAACAGGCAGGGCACTGGTTATGTTCTTGGCAAAGAAAAGTGCCTCTACGCCACCCTCGTCAGGCTTATACATATCAATCACCTGGTTCAGGTCCTGATAAATGTGAAAAAGCCGCTCTCCCAGCGGCTTTTCCGGCGAGGTCTTGATGACCCCATGTGCAACATATTTTATTTTATTACCCACAGTCTCTATGATGCCAAAGCCTGTGGATGCAAGTCCCGGATCGATTCCGATTATTCTCACGAAGTTCAGTCGTCCAGCTCGAAATCGTCTGGAACATCCAGGTCATGAGAAACTTCCTGGACATCATCAAGCTCCTCAAGCCGCTCAACCAGCTTAAGAACTTTCTCTGTCTTCTCTTTGTCCAGAGTCTTAAGCATCATGGCATTCCGCTCAATCTCGGCAGAGGTCTGCTCGAATCCAGCCTTGTTAAGGGCATCGAGAACTGTCATGAAATCCTCTGGTGATGTCTTTACAACAATCTCGTCATCCTCGGTTGCAACATCATCTGCACCAGCCTCAAGAGCTGCCTCAAGGATAGCATCCTCAGTATATTTGGAAGCATCGAAACAGATGATTCCCTCTCTCTTGAACAGGTGGGATACGCTTCCCGGAGTTCCCAGGTTTCCGCCGCCCTTTCCAAGAACGCTCTTAACATCAGCAGCTGTCCGGTTCTTGTTGTCTGTAAGAGTTTCGATAAGAAGTGCGATTCCGCCTGGACCATAGCCTTCGTACTGAAGTTCTACATATTCAACACCCTCAAGCTCTCCAGTTCCTTTCTTGATAGCCTTGTCGATGTTGTCTTTAGGCATGTTGGCTGCCTTGGCCTTAAGGATAGCAGTTCTAAGACGTGCATTTCCCTCTTCGTCGCCGCCGCCCATCTTGGCAGCTACAGTTATCTCCTTGATGATCTTTGTAAAGATCTGACCGCGCTTTGCGTCTGCAGCACCTTTTTTATGCTTGATACTTGCCCATTTGCTATGACCGGACATAAAGTCTCCTTAATATAAATAGTCTTCTCTTTAAATTATCATAAGTATAAATATTTGTAAATATCTCAGATTTCTTAAAAGGATAAGTCCCGGGTCTATTTACTTTTCTGTCACAGGTGAGTCTGCGCTGTTTTCAGGGAAAATAGACTTCTGAGGCTCTGGTGCCGGTGCTGGCTTTGGAGCTGGAGCAGGCTGTGGTGCCGGAGCCGGAGCCGGGGAAGCAGATTCTATAGTTGCGGGAGCTGGAGTTGATACAGTCTGTGCTGCAGGGGCACTCTTGCCTTTTGCAATACAGCCATAGAGGCATGCCAGAATAATAATTACAATTGCAATTATGATAAGAATAACTTTTTTAGTATTTTTTTTTCTCTTCTGCCATAGTCAGCTCCTTAAATCTTTTCTTTATATTAATTATCGTCTGATTACTCTATAAAGTCAAACAAAAAAACACCCTGTTTGTTACAGGGTGTTCTGCTTATTTTGTCACCACACGGAACATCTTTTTCTTGCCCGCCTTGATGACCACTTCTCCGTCGGCATCCAGGACATCGGCATTGATTATTGCCTTAACATCCCTGATGTTCTGGTCGGCAACCACTGCACCCCCCTGCTCCACCAGCCGCCGTGCATCGCTCTTGGTACCGCCGACAGCCTTGAAGAACAGGTCTACAATGCCGATTCCAGCCTCAAAGTCGGCCTTTGGAACCTCGACTGTAGGCATATGCTCCTTGTTGCCTGAGCCGCTGAATGCAGCCCGTGCTCCTGAGAGCGCCTTGTCTGCCTCCTCCTTGCTGTGGATAAGAGCAGTGACTTCGTATGCCAGCCTCTCCTTGGCAGCGTTGATGTCGCCTTTGCAGATCTGCTCGATCTCCTCAAGCGGCAGGAAGGTGAAGAGTTTGAAGAACTTCTCCACATCCGGGTCGTTCACGTTCCGCCAGTACTGGAAGAAGTCGTATACAGGTGTAAGCTCCGGGTTCAGGAAGATAGCTCCCTTCTCGCTCTTGCCCATCTTCTGGCCATCAGATCTGGTCACCAGAGGGAATGTGAGGCCGTAGGACTCGTCGCCTGTAAGACGGCGGATAAGGTCGATACCTGCCACTATGTTACCCCACTGGTCGTCGCCGCCGATCTGGAGGCATGCGTTGTATTTTCTGTGGAGCATAAGATAGTCGTAGCTCTGAAGGAGCTGATAGTTGAATTCAATGAAGGAAAGGCCTGTCTCCATCCTCTTCCTATAGGATTCAAAGGTGAGCATCTTGTTGACCGAGAACTGGGATCCGATCTCCCGGAGGAAGTCGATGTAGTTGAGGTCTGCAAGCCAGTCCTTGTTGTTGGCAGAGAATGCAGTCTTGTCATCGAAGCCGATGAACTTGTCCAGCTGCTTCTTGATAGACTCTGTGTTCTGATCCAGCACCTCGTAGGAGAGCATCTTCCGCATCTCGGTCTTGCCGGAAGGGTCGCCGATACGTGCTGTACCGCCGCCCACCAGGGCGATTCCGTGGTGTCCCATGGCGCGCAGGTGGCGCAGGGCAAAGAATGGAATCATGTGGCCGATATGGAGGCTTGGGCCGGTCGGGTCGCATCCTACATAGAATGTGACAGGACCTTTGTCCATAAGGGCAGAAAGACCGTCAACATCTGTACACTGCTGGAAAAAACCTCTCGATTTAAGAACTTCAAGCGCTTTGTTCATGGTCATACTCTCTTATATTCTTTATCTGCCTTGCGGATGAATGCAGGAATCTCATCGATCTTGACACGCACCTGCTCCATGGAATCTCTGAAACGGAGTGTCACTGTGTTGTCTTCCTTAGTCTGGTAGTCGACTGTGATACAGTATGGAGTTCCAACCTCGTCCTGTCTGCGGTACCGTCTTCCGATAGCTCCGCTCTGGTCGTAGTAGGTCGCAAACTCATCGCGCAGGTTGTGCTCGATATCGGATGCAAGCTCTGCAAGGCCGTCTTTCTTTACCAGCGGGAATACTGCCAGCTTGATAGGTGCGATATTCGGATGGAAGTGAAGGACAACTCTGGTGTCGCCCTCTGCAACCTGCTGCTCCTCGTATGCATCGGAGAGAACCATAAGGACGTTTCTGGTAAGTCCGGCTGAAGTCTCGATGATATATGGGATGAACTTCCTGTTTGTACCCTCTTCAAGATAGGACTGATCCTTGCCTGAATACTGGGTATGGCGTGTGAGGTCGTAGTCGGTTCTGTTGTGTACACCCTCCAGCTCCTGGAAGCCCATAGGGAATTCATACTCAATGTCGTATGCGCACTTTGCGTAATGAGCCAGCTCATCTGGACCGTGCTGATGCCAGCGGAGCTTGTTCTCACGGATACCCATCTTCTTGTAGTAGTTCCACCGCTCGCCTCTCCAGTACTCGAACCATTTCATGTCATCCTCTGGCTGTACAAAGTACTGCATCTCCATCTGCTCGAACTCGCAGGTTCTGAAGATGAAGTTCTTGGTAACAATCTCGTTACGGAATGCTTTTCCAACCTGGGCAATACCGAAAGGAACCTTCATTCTGCAGTTCTGGACCACGTTCTTGAAGTTTACATAGATACCCTGGGCTGTCTCAGGCCGCAGGTATACGATGTTGTTGTTGTCATCTTCCACAGGGCCGATATGGGTCTTGAACATAAGGTTGAACCGTCTGGTTGCAGTAAGCTCGCCGCCGCACTCAGGACAGATCTTATTCTTTGCATTCTCCTCTGGAATCTTGTCCTCGCGGAAACGCATCTTGCACTTCTTGCAGTCCACCAGAGGGTCTGTGAAGTTCTCCACATGGCCCGATGCCTCCCAGACACGTGGGTGCATCATGATGGCAGCATCAATACCTACGATATTGTCATGGAGCCGGGTCATCTCTTTCCACCAGAACTCCTGGATATTCTTCTTAAGTGCGATTCCCAGAGGGCCGTAGTCCCATGCAGAGGAAAGACCTCCGTAGATCTCGCTTGACTGGAACACAAATCCCCTTCTCTTGCACAGGGAGACCAATGTATCCATTGTTAC
This sequence comes from Spirochaetia bacterium, assembly GCA_017642445.1. Taxonomy (GTDB): domain Bacteria; phylum Spirochaetota; class Spirochaetia; order CADAEX01; family CADAEX01; genus CADAEX01. The sequence goes on along the minus strand of JAGCPA010000095.1, from coordinate 8,375 downwards.
TTCGCTCATTTTGTTACCTCGTCTTTTAATATATTTATTACTTTTTGAATTCTTTTCTCAGTCTCTTCCGCACCCAACAGCTTTATGGAGCCTACTATAGGAGGAGATATCTTTGTCCCTGTCACTGCCACACGGAGAATCATAAGGAAGTCTCCAAGCTTTACTCCAAGTTCGTCGCATTTTGCCCTCAGAACAGGCTCGATAGCCTCTTCGGACAGCTCTATGAACTGCGGGATCATGCCGGCATGCACATTCAGAAGCTCCAGTGTCCGCTCTTTATCCAGTTTCTTTGGGATAAGCTCTTCTGTGTTGTAACTCTCAGGTGCCTTGAACAGGAAGCCGATCACCTCAGGGATGTCGGAAAGATATTTAAGCCGCTCTTTGGCCAGAGGGATAGCCTTTGTAAGAATCTCCTCCTCTTCCGGTGTCATAGGGGTATGCACAATGCCTGCCTTCTCAAGATATGGCATGAGGAGCTCTGTCAGCTCGGCATCTGTCTTCTTGCGGATATACTGGCCGTTGAACCAGTCCAGCTTCTTGTAGTCAAAGACTCCAGGGGCCTTGTTCAGCTTCTCAAGGCAGAAAAGCTCCTCAAGCTCCTGCCGGGTGAAGAACTCCCTTGAGTCGTCGTAGCTCCAGCCTATGAGAGATACATAGTTCAGGATTGCCTCCGGAAGATATCCTTTTGCACGGAAATCCCGTAATGATGTTGAGCCGTGGCGCTTGGAGAGCTTCTGACCGTCGCTTCCCATTACCATAGGAAGGTGGCAGTAGACTGGCGGCTCCCAGCCGAAAGCTTTATAGAGCTGCACATGGAGAGGAATGGATGGCACCCACTCCTGGGCCCTTAGAATATGGGTTATCTTCATAAAATGGTCGTCGATCACATTGGCCAGATGATATGTCGGGAAACCGTCGGATTTAAGGAGGATAGGATCGGGGCTGATGTCTGAGTTGCGCTTTTTCATCGGGCCCAGGAGGAAGTCCTCGAACTCGGTGTACCCCTCCAGAGGAATCTTGAGGCGGATTACAGGCTTGATCCCTGCATCCTTATAGGCCTGCTCCTGTTCTGGGGTCAGGTTTCGGCAGTGTCTGTCATAGCCGAAATCCTTTTTCTCCTTGGTCTGCTTCTCCCGAAGCTCCTCAAGCCGCTCAGGGGTGCAGTAGCAGTAGTAGGCATGGCCGCTTTCCACCAGCTTCTTGGCATATTCACGGTAAAGCTCGGTCCGCTCAGACTGGACATAAGGACCATAAGGACCGCCCACAACAGGGCCCTCGTCCCATTTTACACCCAGCCATTCCAGTGTGGAATAGAGGTCATCCAAGGATTCATCGGAATAGCGCTCACGGTCGGTGTCCTCGATACGGAGGATGAATTTACCGCCGTTAGCCCGGGCAAAAAAGTAGTTGAACAGCGCGGTCCGCACCCCGCCGATATGCTGAAGCCCAGTCGGAGACGGGGCATATCTGACTCTAACTTCTGGTTTTTCCATGCGGAATATTATATTTATTTAAAATATAAGCGTCAAGGTTATACTATAGGGTCTGGGCAGAAATCCTTCCGTCTGCACTCCTTGCAGAAGGAGCCCATCCACACATCGTCAAACTGCTGTATCGCTTTTTCCACCAGCTCTGGGTCTGTGGTAAGGATGCCGGCCTCGAAGTTACGGGTGTTCTCCCCTTTCATGCCAAGCCCGGCTCCGGTAAGGTTTGCAGAGCCTATGTAGGCGGTGTTCAGATCGAAAATGACAATCTTGAAGTGTACCCTAGGGCACAGAACCCGCTCCATCCCGTCGATAAGGTCGGGATATTTATCAAAGTCCTCCCTGAAGGCAGGACCAGGCTCCTTGGCATGTATAAGACGCACCTCCACTCCCCTGTGCACCAGGTCGGAGAGAACCCCCAGGAGGGGCTTTGTATTCTGCCCCTCCATCACATAGAGGTCCTTGATATCAGAGGTTCCTATCCAAAGGAGCCTGCTGACATCCTGCATCCGCTCCACCACCTGAGCATAATGGTCGGAATTGGAGATAAAGGTGGTCATAAGCCTTATATCAGAAGTCCAGGCAGCCAGGCTCAACTTTGCCGTTGAGCATCTTGCCGCCCACAATGTTCATTCTTGGGTACTGGGCACGCATGGTGTCCAATGCCTTGGTTATCTCGCTGCCGCCAGATGTGGCGAAAAGGATAACCTTCTTGCCTGAGAAATTGTTTTTCTCTATGAATGTGTTCACAGCATGAGGTGCCACATACCACCAGATAGGGAATCCAAGACATACTGTGTCATATTGGGAAAGATCGATCTCCCCCTCGATTATCTCGGGCCGTGATGTCGGGTCGTTCATCTCCACAGAGCTGCGGCTGTTCGGATTCTGCCAGTCAAGGTCTGCCGGAGTATACTTCTGCACCGGCTTGATGGAATAGATATCTGCATCCATCTGCTGGGCCAGCATACGCGCGGTATATGCGGTGTTTCCGCCGGCCGAGAAATAAGCTATCAAAGTTTTACTCATGTCTCCTCCTATAGTACTTTTAAAGTATAACACGGATTTGTTATAATAGGATATAATAAAGTTAACCTTTTTAAAGGAGCAGGGTATGTTCAGAAGAATGGCACGGATAAAGCAGCAGATTCCAGATGAGGAATGCATCAGAATACTGAAAGAGCAGAAACGGGGTGTTCTCTCTGTCTTGGGAGATGACGGGTATCCCTACGGAGTTCCTCTGAACCACTGGTATAATGAAGAGGACGGCTGCCTCTATTTCCACGGAGGGATGCAGGGACATAAGATCGATGCACTTAAGAAGTGCGATAAAGTCTCTTTCTGCGTCCTTGATGATGGCTATAGAAAGGAAGGAGACTGGGCCCTCACCTTTAAAAGCGTGATTGTGTTCGGAAAGGTCAGGTTTGTCGAAGACCATGCTGAGGCGCTGGATATCTGCAGGAAGCTCAGCCTCAAGTTTCTGCAGGATACTGTAGAGATAGAGGCAATGATACAGCGTTCCGGCTCAAGGGTGCTCTGCTTTGCACTGGTGCCGGAGCACATGACAGGCAAGCAGGTGCACGAAGCCTGACATCAGGTATTATTTAAGCTCAAACACTGCCTTAATAATGCCTTTGCCTAAGATTTTCCTGAGCTCTGACGGAGTAACTCCATCCACCTTTCCAAGCCGGGTGAAACTCCAGCTGTTTGTGTCGTAGTAGATGGTGATCTTATTGCCCTGATAAAGGATGATATCCCCAGGCTCTGTAGTGATGCTTGTGTCGTTCCGCGGCAGAGAGGCAGGCAAGGTGCCCACCTTCTCAAAGCTGCCGTAGTCCTGCATATCCACAGTCACAGATCCCTTTACTAAAAGCTCTGCAAAAGCCCGGGATGATGAGTTATCCACCAGAGTCGCAGTGATATTGTGGTTTCCGCTGCTGCTGGTAATGCTGATTGTAATCTTCATATTATCCTTTGAATCTGCATACAAAGATGCTGCACATAAAATCAGAATCAAGGTTATAATTTTTCTCATTTTATCTCAATCAGCTGGTATTTTCTGCTGCCGAAACCTATTTTCTCAGCATGCTCAAGGGTATGGATGCCATTGCGGCTCTCGATGCGCTCTATAAGGCTTTTACTGTCCTTTGCACTGTATACAAGGTCTACGCATGCCTGATCCAGAGCCACCGGATCAAGTGAGGCCAGAATGCCTATATCGTGCATATCAGGCTCTGCCGGGCTGCTGTCACAGTCGCAGTCAACCGAAAGGCGGTTCATCACATTCACACAGACAATCCCTTTTCCACCCTGCATATAGTCGCATACCGACTTTGCAGCCTCTGCCATGCTCTCGAGGAACTCATCCTGAGGACAGCGGGTCCAGCTTGTGGTGCTGCGTCCTGCGCTGTGAATATTGAGTTTGCCCGATTTCTCGCAGCTTGAGCCTGATGCAAAACCTATGGAGAGGTTCTTGACCGCACCGCCGAAGCCACCCATGGCGTGCCCCTTGAAATGGGAAAGAATCAGATATGTATCGTAATCCTTGAAGTGGGTTCCGACATAGTTCTCCTTAAGCCGCACTCCCCCTTTCACAGGAATGGTCATATACCCTTCTGCATCCTGCAGGTCAAAGCCGTTGGCCACATCCAGAAAGCCATGCTCCTTGGCAATTCTCATGTGGTCTATGTTGTTGTTCCGGTTGCCGCCATAAGCTGTATTGCATTCTACAATAGTGGCATTGAGCTCATCCTTCACCAGATTTTTGATGAGGGCTGGCCGGAGGTAGTTAGATTTCTCGCTCTCGCCGGTGCTGACCTTTACACCTGTCTTCCCTTCTGCCTTGTAACCCGTAGCTTTATAAACCTTAACTAATGCCTCTGGAGTTATATCTTTGATAAAGAAGACAATAGGGGCAGGTTCTGCAGAAATGCCTGATGCACAGCAAAGGATGATTAAAAACGTAAAGAACAGTTTCTTCATAGGGCTTTAAGGTTCCGCCTTTTCTCAACAGCTGCCATCATGGAATATACCACAAGACCGGCCCCGACAACGATAAAACCCAGGATTGTATCCTCGCGGCTTATGTCAAAGAATGGCTCACCGCCATACACAGAGGCAATGCCATCCACACTCCACATGATTGCGGCAGCCCAGAACATGAATGTTGCGTTCAGAAGGCTTTTCTTACCTTTGCCGCCCTTTTTATTCACCGCATAAAGCACAGTGAACACCGCTGCGGCGCATATAGTCATGATAAGGCACATATTACGCCTCGTCGTTCACAATATCCTGATGCTGGCGCACTTTTTTTACTATGACAGAAACTCCTACCAGCACTCCCCAGACCGCTGTGGTAAGAACTGCCATCCCAACCCCCACTGTAGCCATCTCGTGGAGCATCTCCGGTATCTCCTCTGGGGTGCTCATAGCTGTCAGGAATGGCGGCAGAAGTGAAATCTCGCCATGATACAGGTGCTCTATCGCCAACAGGAAGCTGCCACCATAGAGCATCTTCTTGAGCCAGCCGATCTTCTCCCTTACAGCATCGACCTTTGCACTTGCATCGCTCTTGTCGTCCGCATGGCGGAGAGTGAATTTCTCTACGGCTGAAACAACTACAGCCTCTGCCAGTGGAATGGTAAAACAAGCCATATTATCCTCCTATCGCACTATTATATACTGATGTAAATGGTTCCCCTGTACGACGGCATATATCTGCCACGCTCTCATACTCCGGGTAAACCCGCTCTTTTCCATAAAATGATACCACCTTGACCTTCACTTTTCCATAGGGAGTCTCCCGCTCCTCAATATGGCGGTCCAGAACAGTGCGCTCCATTTCGGTATGACGTATTCCTATGGTGGTAGTATGGGTGAAGATGATTCTCTCCATATCGCCCCTCTTCTCCCTGTCGCATAGAACAGTGAGGAGATACCCAGGGCGATTTTTCTTCATAAAGCATGGAACATAGTGGACATCCCTGGCTCCGGCTTCGAACAGCTGCTCCATGACAAAGCCCAGGGCCTCGCCGGGACAGTCGTCGATATTGGTCTCCAGCTTGCAGATCACATCATGGTCAAGGGCTTCCTCCCATTTTATGACTATAGTCCTGAGAATGCTTGGGATCCGGTAGCTGCGCTTTCCTGCCCCCAATCCCACCTTCTCGATGGTGAACCCTGCCGGAAGCGCTCCGTCGGTGCGGACTGCAGCTACAAATGCTGCCCCTGTCGGGGTTATGAACTCACCCTGCTCATCCATTATATGAAGAGGAAGATTATAGGCAGAGGCAATATTGGCAACAGCTGGCACAGGGACAGGGAGAATGCCGTGCTGACATCTGACAGTTCCCACCCCTTCGTTAAGACGTGGAACAAAGACTTTATCAACAGCCAGGCTGTCAAAGCATACAGCAAGGGCGATAATATCAACTATGGAATCGACAGCCCCCACCTCGTGGAAATGGACCTGATCGAGGGGAACTCCATGGGCCTTGGACTCGGCCTCGGCAATAATCGTAAATATCTTATGAGCAAGGGAGCGAGCCTTATCTGTCATCTGAGTACTGTCAATGATACTCAGGACATCGGCTAAGTTGCGGTGCCCGTGATGGTGCTCATGATGATGTTCATGAGAATGCTCTTCCTTTCCGAAAAGATACTCCATATCGTGGTCATGGTTCTCATGCTCATGGCCCAGGATTACAGAGAAGTCGCAGCAGTCTATTCCCGCCTTCTTGACTCTTGATATCTCCACCTTGAAGCCCTGGAGTGGAACCGAGTCCAAGGCTGCTTTGAGCACAGCCTGATCTGCCCCTGCATCCAGCATAGCTGCCACGGCCATGTCGCCGCTTATCCCTGTATTGCATTCAAAATATAAACTGCGTTCAGCCATTTGTCTTTCCTTTTTCCGCCAGACGGTTTATCTGGGTTGCGATGTACCCGGCGCCATAGCCGTTATCTATGTTCACCACAGAGATGCCGTTGGCGCAGGAGTTTATCATGGTAAGAAGCGCTGAAAGGCCGTGGAGACTGGCTCCGTAACCCACAGAGGTGGGGACTGCGATGACAGGAACGCTTACAAGGCCCCCTATGACACTTGCCAGAGCCCCCTCCATCCCGGCGATAGCTATTATGCAGTTGGCCCGGTTCAGCGCATCGGTCCTGCTCAAAAGCCGATGGATGCCGCTTACTCCCACATCGTAGATTCGCTCTGCGTAGGAGCCGAAGAACTCTGCAGTCTGGGCTGCCTCCTCTGCAACAGGGATGTCGGCAGTACCGGCGGTGCACACTGCAATGTTCCCAATACGGAGTTTATCCTTCTTTTCTATCTTTATTATTCTGGATACTGAATCGTAGGTTGCCTCCGGAAGAACTGACTGCACCGTCTGGTACTGGCTGGGTGCGGCCCGGGTTCCCATGACCTCGCCGTTTGCCTCGTAGAGACGCTTGAAAATATCTTGGAGAAAACGGTCATCCTTGCCCTGGCAGAATACCACCTCGGCAAAGCCGCTCCGCCTCTTGCGGTCCAGATCCAGGTTGGCAAAGCCCATATCAGCTCTATTCTCAGCGTTCATAGAATCACCTCGTTCATGCTGCCGGTTCGGTAGCCCAAAAGATCTGCAGTTATGTATGCAAAGCCATATTCCTTGAACCTGGAGGCTATCTCCACCCTGTTTTCCATAAGCCTAGGAAGCTCATCCGGCAGCACCTCTATACGGGCCAGATTATCACCATGGATTCGTACCCTAACCTGCCGGAATCCCATATCCAGAAGAAGCTGCTCTGCCTGATCCACCATGGAAAGCTTTTTCTCAGAGATAGTCTCGCCATATACAAAACGGGATGCAAGACATGCGAATGACTGCTTATTCCAGGTGGGAAGCCCCAGCTCTTTTGAGAGGCTGCGAATCTCATCCTTGTAGAGATTGCATTCACGGAGAGGACTCTTTATACCAAGCTCTGCCACAGCCTTAAGGCCGGGGCGGTAGTCGCCATTGTCATCCAAGTTGCTCCCTTCGCACACATAGGCTATCCCCTCTTCCTTAGCTATAGAGAGAATCTTCTCAAAAAGCTCATGCTTGCACAGGTAGCAGCGGTTGACAGGGTTGCTGCGGAAACCCGGGATATCCAGCTCCTCGGACTGTACAACAAACTGTCTGATACCATTCTTCCTGCAGAAATCAGCAGCCTCGTCATATTCACGCTTAGGGAATGAGCAGGATGAGGCAGTGACTGCAACTGCCCTGTCCCCCAGCACCTGATGGGCGACATATAGGAGAAAGGTTGAGTCCACGCCGCTTGAGAAAGCGACTGCGACGCTCCCCAGATTCTTGAGATATTCCTTTAAAGACTCAAGCTTGCTGTTCAAGTTCAAAACTCCATATCCTTGCACTTCTTAAGAAGCTCGATTATAGGCAGGTGCTGAGGACATGCCTCCTCGCACTGGCCGCATTCGATGCAGTCTGATGCCTTGCCCTTGTTCACCACGGCAACAATATACTTGCGCTTGCCGCCATCCCAGCTCTTGTGCCTGTCCTCGTCGTTCCGCACTGCGAAGATCTCCGGTATAGGAATGTTTTTAGGACATCCGCTGGTGCAGTAATGGCAGGATGTGCATGGTATGGATTTATCGTGTTCCAGAGCCTCCTGTGCCTTTTTAATCACCTCCTGCTCTGCCGGAGAGAGAGGCTTGAAATTCCTCATGTAGGAGAGGTTGTCCTCCATCTGCTCTATGTTGGACATGCCGGAGAGAACTGTGAGTATGCCGTCCATGGATGCCACATAGCGTATAGCCCAGGAGGCACATGAGGCATTCGGATCTGCATCCTTGAATATCTTCTCGATCTCCGGGATTGGCTTTGCAAGGGCACCGCCCTTGACAGGCTCCAT
>JAGCPA010000094.1 GCA_017642445.1 Spirochaetia bacterium | reverse complement strand
GGCTCCACTGCCGAGGCCAACTCACTGGCTATGCATGAGTGCATGAAGGCATCAGTTCCTCCCCTCATCTACTTCGAGCCTGAGACCATAGCTATCATCAGCAAGGTGCAGAAACTACGCCAGGACGGTCTCCCACTCTACCTCACCATAGACGCAGGCCCGAATGTGAAGCTGCTCTATTTAAATAAAGATGAAGAGAAAGTGAAAACTGAATTCCCCGATATGCGGGTTGTCAATAGATAGGAATATTTGTAGGAGATATGAAAAAGATTATCATCATGTGTTTAATGATCGCCCTTGCGACAGGAGCATTTGCACAGAGCGCACCATCTGCCGGCCTTACCGACAGCTACGACATGGCAGCCCTCCAGCAGTATCAGAACATGCTCTCCGCCTCAGACTATGAGAATTCTGATACAAAGGCACGGAAAGAAGTACTCAAAAAATATGATGTCAAGAAAAAGTTCAATGTACTTAAGGATAACGACGGTTCCGAATGGATTATCATAAAATCTTCCGACATAACATTCGCAAACAGCACCGAAGCAGAGATTTATGCAGAAAACTACGTGGGAGTAAGCGGCGATTGGTCCCTGTGCTCCAGCTGCGGCTATTTGGGCCGGCATACTGACGGCAAGCCTTTCTACACCTGGGGAAATGACGGAATACTCTGCTACGAGAAGTTCCCCATCGACTATGATACCTGCGCCCCCGACAGGATTATTGAAGATGCAGATGTGACCCCAGAACTGGCCAAGAAAGCCGTGCTGCAGTTGTATAAGTACTGAGGAGATGGTATGGGCGAAGAACAGAAAAATGGAAATAAAAAGAAGACTCTTACACCAGTTATCCAAATCGATAATGAGATAAAAGATAAAATTCGTGAACTTGGTAAAATATGGAGAAAATCAGATTCAAATCCCCAAATCAACGAAAAAATAAAAGAAAAATGGGAACAACTTATTATTGATTGGAAAGAAAATAAAAATCTACCTCTGATAGTCAGGAAAGGATCTGGAATCCGAGGATCTGAAATTGTACACATTACTGGCAGACGAATAATTATAACTGATAATTCTTTTTCTCAATGGGTTTATAGTAATGTTTTGGATGGGATAGTTTATTCATTGGATGACATTAATAAAATGCTAAAGAATGATGAGATTCCAATGTGTTTTGCAAGAAAAAAAGAAGATGCAAACAAAGTAAAATTTAGAAAATTATTAGGTAATTATTCAGTTAATAAACGTGGATGGAAACTTTGTCATATAGATAGCGTTGGATTAAACTCAAAGACTCCAATTCAAAGAATTGACATTAATGAATTAGAAAACCATTTTATTAAATTAGGCAATCCCAAAAATATGTTTTTACTACCTCTTGAGATTGGCTCCTTAGGAGAGATTCAAGAGTTTATTGAGGAACAAAAAGATTAAATCGGCAAAGGAGCAATTAATTGGGCTGTGGTAAAGTTATCCTATGCATTATATTTCCACCATTGGCGGTGTTAGACCGTGGATGCGGTGCAATTATACTTACTACCCTTTTAACCATTGCAGGCTGGGTTCCTGGTGTCATTGCAGCAATCATATTCAACAATAACAACGGGAACTAAATGCCGAGCACACAAGACTACTGCGACTTTGTTTTAGATCAGCTCTCTCTGCTCTCCGACATCTCAAGCCGGAAGATGATGGGCGAATACATCCTTTACTATAAAGGCAAAATATTCGGCGGTATTTATGACAACCGCTTTCTGGTAAAGCCTACAGAATCAGCAAAGAAGATAATGCCTGATGCGCCGCTGGAAGTGCCCTATCCCGGCGGCAAGAAGATGCTCCTGGTGGAAGACATAGACAACAAAGAATTTCTTAAAGGATTAGTTCTTGCCTTGTATAACGACCTCCCTTAAAAATCTGAACTGGAAGCTGTTTGCCTCTCTTCTGGTTTTGGGATTATGCCCTACTCTTTATACAACGCTCAGAGTGTTCTTCCTGGGACAGTTTCCTGGAGACTGGGCATTCTCAATAGCAGGGCAGCTTTCATGGATAAACCTGATTTATGAGATTCTGAATGAGGCAATTATTCTACCCTTGTACTTCTTCATGGGCAGCAGTGTCAGCAGCAAATCAGAATATACCAACAAGATAAAAACCGGCCTTATCATTTCCTTCAGTGTTTATGCAGCATGCTCCATCCTTATCTGCTGTTTCACAAACCCTCTTTTATCTGCAATGGCCACAAGCAGGGATATCATCGGAGAATCTGCCGGTTACATACGCATTGAAAGCATAGCGAATATCTTCGTGCTTCTGAGCAACTTCCTTCTTGTCTGCCTTGTGACATTGGGAAAATCAAAATATGTTTACATTCTCACAGGCGCAAAACTTATACTCTGCATCCTATGCGACACATTCTTCATCTCTTCTTTGCCAGTTTCTGCAAACCTTGGAGTGAATGGCATCGGTTACAGCAACATCATCGTGAACCTTCTGCTGTTTTCAGTCTCTGTGATTCTGATCCAGAAAGAAGGCTATCCTCTTTTAAGAAGGGGAAAGCTCTCCTTTGCATGGGCAAGAGATTTTGTAAAGGTCGGCAGTATCTCAGGGGCGGAATCCTTTGTGAGGAACGCCGCCTATATGCTTATGATCAGCAGGATGGTCAACATGGTGAATGAGCAGGGAACATACTGGGTTGCAAATACTTTCATATGGGGCTGGCTGTTGCTCCCTATCAATCAGCTCGGAGAGCTTATAAAGCAGGAAGTGGGCACAGACGAGAAGGCTGTGAAGAACAATACAGTCGGATACCTTGCTGTCACCTTGATAATCTGCCTTTTCTGGATTGCGACAATCCCCCTCTGGAAAGGCTTTATGGCCCATGTACTTCAGTTTTCCGATGTTGATAAGCTGTACAATCTTGTAAAACTTCTCCTCGGATTCTATGTCCTGTATGCTGTCCAGAATGTCTTCGACTCTGAATTCTATGGCCTTGGGAAGACAAACTACCTGCTTTTTGAGTCATTGGTGACAAATATTCTTTATTATGGAACAGCATTTGTCCTGTATTTAGTTGGTATATGGACTCCATCGCTTATGGGCATAGCCCTGCTGTTCGGCATCGGTAATGCCTTTGACAGCATTGTCTCAGGCGGAGCCTTCATTTACCTGTTAAAGAAAAAGAGAATAAACATCTTGGATATCTGATTTTTCTCTTGACTTCTGAATATACATTGTATATACTCAAGATAGAGGAGAAAAAAGATGAAAGCTGTAGTTCAGAAATGGGGAAATAGCTTAGGGCTTCGGATTCCTTCTATTTGGGCCAAAGAAAACGAAGTAAAGAATGGCAACAAAGTAGAACTCGTTGTAGAAAAAGGGCGGATAATCATATTACCCCATAAAAAATCCCTTGATGATATGCTTGAAAAAATAACTCCGGAGAATATGCATTCTGAAATCAAGACCGGTCCGGTCGTAGGAAATGAAGAATGGTAAAATACAAATATGTTCCAGACAAAGGCGATTTGGTATGGCTTGATTTTAATCCTCAGTTAGGGCATGAGCAGAAAGGGCGCAGATCTGCCATCTGCATTTCCCAGAAAAAGTATAACCAGAAAACTAATCTTGCCTTGTTCTGCCCTATCACAAGCCAGATAAAAGGTTATCCTTTTGAAGTTGTTCTTGAAAATCATTCAATAGGAGGATGCATCCTGAGCGACCAGGTAAAGAATTTTGACTGGTGGGTCAGAAACTGCACTTTTATTGAGAAGGCAACTGAAGAAGAAATAGATTCAGTAATTGAGAACATAAAGTTACTCATTGAATAAAAAAGGAGTCAATTATGCTGACAGAAAAACTGGTCAAATATTACAGACAGGTGGCAAACATCTTCTGCTGGGCTTTCCTGATCATCGCCGCAATGAGCGGAGCCGGCACAGGCTATGAGCGGTGGGGTTTCATGGGCTTTCTTGTCGGCGGCGCAGGCGGCCTTCTGATTGCCTTTGCCATCGAGCTTTTCATTATTCCACCAATCATGGTTCTCTTTGAGATAAACGACAAGCTGGATGACCTTAAGAGATAAGTTATGAATATTGATGCAATAATCCCGGTATGTCTGGAAGAGACAAGCAGAAACCCGGTGACAATCTTCAGGAAGCTGACAGCACTTCCCTTCTGCCGTATCCACGGACCGGAGCACCATGTCCTGGTGGGCTCTGCGCTCCTTACCGCCTACAAGAACGCAGGGGGCGACATAGAACTTGAGCCAGCACTATTAGAGATGATCAAGCGTGGCAGCGGGGTTCCGGGCATGGCCTGCGGTCTCTGGGGAGCCTGCGGAGCCGGTATAAGCTCCGGTATCTTCATCTCTATAATCACAAAATCTACTCCTCTTACACAGCAGCCTATGGGACTCTCCAACCTCATGACATCCAGTTCTCTAAGTAAAATCGGGACTATCGGCGGACCGCGGTGCTGCAAGAGGGACTCATTCCTCTCTATCCTCTCTGCCATCGACTTTGTGAAAGAGCATTTCGGAATCGAGATGGAGAAAGAGGATATAAAGTGCGAATTCTCGCCCCAGAACAGCCAGTGCATAAAAGCCAGGTGCCCATTTCACCAGAAATGATTAACGGAACTATTCTTAAAAAGCTTTATGCCCTGCAGGATACTGCCTACAGGGACTTCCAGGGGAAGCTGCTGCCTACCGTGGATCCCAAGACTATAATCGGGGTGCGCACTCCGGACCTCCGCAAACTGGCAAAGGAACTGGCCAAGCAGGATGATATCATCACATTCCTCGATGCACTGCCCCATGCCTACTTCGACGAGAACCAGCTCCACGCCTTTATCCTGTCTGAGCTTAAGGATTACGACAAATGCATCGCCCTGGTGAACGCTTTCCTCCCCTATGTGGACAACTGGGCCACCAGCGACCAGCTCTCTCCAAAGGTGTTCAGAAAGAATAAAGAAGATCTTCTTGTCCAGATCAAAACCTGGCTTAAATCAGATAAGACCTACACTGTCCGCTTTGCTGTCGGAATGCTGATGCAGCACTACCTGGACGACAGCTTCAGCCCGGCATATCCCAAGCTGGTGGCTGCCATAAAATCAGATGAGTATTACATAAATATGATGAGGGCCTGGTACTTCGCCACAGCCCTTGCCAAGCAGTATGATGCCATCATCCCTTATATAGAGGGGAAGAAGCTGGATGCCTGGACCCACAATAAAGCCATCCAGAAGGCGGTCGAAAGCTTCAGGATAACCCCGGAGCAGAAGGAATATCTCAAAACTTTCCGTTTGCCAAAATCTCTCTGATATAATATATTTTTTATATGAATATTTTGATGATAAACGGCAGTCCCCACGCTGATGGGAACACTGCCCTGGCCCTTGCAGAGATGAAGAAGATCTTCGATGCTGAGAAGATCGAGACCACCCTGCTCCAGATCGGGAACAAGGATATCCACGGCTGTGTAGGCTGCGGTACCTGTTACAAGAACGGCAAATGTGTATTTGACGACGAGGTGAACAAGGCGGCAGAGCTTTTCGAGAAAGCTGACGGCCTTGTTATCGGAAGCCCTGTCTACTACGCTTCTCCGAATGGCACCCTGATTTCATTCCTGGACCGGCTCTTCTTCTCCACCCAGTTCGACAAGACAATGAAGGTCGGAGCAGCTGTGGCTGTAGCCCGCCGTGGCGGATGCACCGCAGCCTTTGACGTGCTTAACAAATATCTCTCTATCTCGGGTATGGCAATAGCTTCAAGCCAGTACTGGAACATCATCCACGGCAGAGCCAAGGGCGAGGCTGCGCAGGATGCGGAAGGACTCCAGACAATGCGCGTGCTGGCAAGGAATATGGTCTTCATGCTCAGGAGCATAGCACTGGGCAAGGAGAAATACGGCCTTCCTGAGACCGAGCCCTGGACACCGACCAACTTCATAAGATGAGATGAGGATTAAAATGAAAAATCTCAAATTCTGTATCTGTGTTTTACTGGCACTTGCCATTCTGGCAGGATGCGCCACAACCAAGTTCGACGTAATTTCCAAGCCAGGCACCGACCTGACCAAGTGCGACAACATCCTGGTGTGCAGCGATTTAGAGGATGCAGTCTTCAAGGCAGACCTTGAGACAAGGTTTGTCGATAACTTCGCAAAGCACAATAAGAAGGCGGCCGAGGGGACAAATGCCAAGTCCGACTCCGGCTTTGACTACATAATGGATGTAAAGCTCCTCTCATCAAGCCTCAAGCTGGACCACAAGAAGATAGGCCCTGCATTCCCTGTCAGCTTTAAGCTAGAGATAGGCGAAAGCCATGAGGTCACCGAGAAGGTGGTGATGTCCTTTGACATCTCTGTCACAGACACAAAGACCAACGAGATGATCTTCAGGGGCACTGTGACATCTGACACCGAGGAGAGCACCGAGGCAGGCTGTGTGAACGCAATCTTCAGCTCTGTGGCTAGCAGCACTGTGAAGAAGTATTTTGCAAAATAAACGGAGAACAGAATGAGAAAGATTATCTTAATCACCCTGATCCTATTGATATTGAGCACAGTATCGGGCTTCGCAGCTCCTGCCAAGAATGCGCCGCTGCACGACAAGGTCCTTATCTACTGCAATTTTGACGACATGAACTACCGCAAGCAGCTTGAGAACAAGCTCCTCAAATATTTCAAGGCAAAGAATATCACTGCGGCAAAAAGCCTTGAGCTCATGCCTCCGCTGAAGGAATATACCGATTCCGATGTTGATAAGATTATGCAGGACAACGGACTGGAGACACTTCTGGAGATAAAGCTCCTGAGCAGCAAGGTGACCACCGAGGACGACGCTGTTGCAGGCAATAAGTTCTTCAAAGTCTATGCAAAAGGATGGAGCACCCTGGCATCTGCAACAATGGAGTTTGATGTCAAGATTGTAGATAAGCAGGAGACTGCATACCAGGAGAAGATCAAGTGCGAAGAGGCTGAGGATACTGTCAAAGAGGCAATAGATGAGCTTTTTGACAACTTCTCGTACAACATAGTGAGAAGACAGTTCCTGGGAAAGAAATAATAGAAGATGAGCAAGACCGGCGCAAAGTTCCTTCTTACAGCTGTATTCATAGCCCGGGGATCAAGCTTCCTTTTCTCAAAGAGCCTGATGGGGTCAATGCCTCCTATGAGCATCCTTGCGGTGCGCTTTATACTGGCATTCCTGATTCTGGCGCTGGTGTTCCATAAGAACCTGAGGAATCTGGATGGGGCAACGCTGCGGGGCGGCCTTATCCTGGGCCTCCTCTACACAATCTGCATGATATTCGAGATGTATGGCCTCCGCCTGGTGGATTCAGGAGTCAGCGCCCTGATAGAGAACATGGCGATCCTGTTTGTCCCGCTCTATGTAGCAGCCTGGACACGCACCATGCCGAAAAGAAAGACTATCTTCTGCGCAGTGGTGGCCATAGCCGGAGTGGGGCTCCTCTCTTTGAGCCAGATGAGCTTTGACAACGGCCTTCTTGGCATCTTCCTCATAATATGCGCCGCCCTCACCTACGGCTTCTGCATCATCGCGACAGATAAAGTATCAAAGGAAGGAGAGCCTGTCGCCATCGGGATAATCCAGATGGGAGTGATGGGGTTCTTAAGCCTGATTGTCGCGCTTTTCACCGAGGGACTTGCCCTGCCGTCGGGCCAGAACCAGTGGATCATGCTCCTCTTCCTGGTGCTTATATGCAGCTGTTTCGGCTTCACATTCCAGCCGATGGGACAGAAGTATGTGTCGGCCGAGGTTGCTGCTGTCTTTACTGTGATCAACCCGCTGACCGCAAGCATAATGGGGGTTGTGATAGCCCACGAGGGACTAACTCTTGCCAAGGGAGCAGGCTATGTTTTGATTCTCTTGGCACTTTTGATATATAATAAGAATAATCATTCAGCATGATGGGGGAATTATGAGAAAATCCAAGCTTTTTATCTTGATTACAACAGCTATACTGGTATGCGCCCTTGCCACAAGCTGCGCAACCACAAAAGCATCTTCCGGCGCCTCTGGAATCGAGTCACTTTCGCTCTGGAATGATGAGGCACCTCTTAAAAAGGCTATTACAGAGTATGTTGAGGCAACCACCAAAGAGGGCTCTGCCGACTTTATCCCTGTGGAACACCGTATTGCTGTCTTTGACCTTGACGGCACACTGTTCTGCGAGACCCACCCGACCTACTTCGACCTCCAGATGTTCCTGCACCGCGTGCTGGATGATCCCACCTACAAACCGACCAAGCTGCAGTATGAATATGCCAAGGAGATAAGAGAAACCGGAAAGATTCCTCCATTGAGCAAGGAATACGAGCAGATGAACGCCTCCGCTTATGCAGGAATGACCCTTAAGGAGTTTGACGATTTTGTGCGGGCCTTCATGGAGACTGACCAGCCCGGATATGCGAACCTTAAGCGCAAGGATGCATTCTACATGCCTATGGTACAGCTCATCAACTACCTGAATGCGAATGATTTCACTGTATTTGTATCAAGCGGCACCGACCGTTTCATCCTCCGCCCTCTCACCGAAGGGACACTGCATCTTCCGATGCATCAGATCATAGGCTCCGACAGCCTGATAGTGGCAGCCGGACAGGGAGACAAGGATGGATTGGATTATCTGCTTCCGCAGGGAGAGGATCTTAAGCTTGCAGGACACAACATAATTAAGAACCTCCAGATGAACAAAGCAGCCACCATTGTCAAGGAGATAGGGGTGCAGCCAGTCCTGGCCTTCGGCAATTCCATGACCGATGCCAGCATGATGAACTATGCCCTCTCCAATCCGAACTATAAGTCTCTTGCAGCCATGGTGCTGTGCGACGACCTTGAGAGAGAGTACGGCAAGCTGGAGAGAGCAGCCAGCGATGCAGAAAAATGTAACCAATACGGCTGGATTCCGGTTTCTATGAAAAACGACTGGAAGACAATCTATGGCGAGAATGTAAGGAAAACTGAATAATCTGTTGCCATAGACCGGGAGGACTTAATGAAAAAAATCGTAATTTTTCTATGTACAGTTTTAATTTTATGCTCATCTTGCGATAAAAATAGTAAATTTTTAAGCGTGACTGGCACAGGAAGTGTCACATTCGTGCCAGATTTGGTAAAATTTTCATTGACTGTCCGGCAGACCGACCCGGTTTTAGCCAATTCTGTAGCAAAAACCAAAGAATCAGTGATGAAAATACTTGATATCTGCTCAAAATATGGTGTAAAGGACGAGGATATCAAGAGCAGCTGGATAAGTACCAACCAGGAATACCACTGGCAGACAGACAAGAAGGTGTTTGACGGCTATGCGTCGAACCAGACCACAGACATCATATTCAGGGATCTCGACAAGCTTGAGGAGTTCACTGCCCAGTTGATGTTGCTGGATATTGCCTCTATGAACAGAATGGAGTTTGACCATTCTGACCGCACCGGATTTGCGGACGAGGCTACCCTGCTGGCCCTGGACAATGCCAGGGAGGCGGCCGAGAAGATGGCAAAGAGGATGGGTGTTAAGCTTGGAGATGTTCTATATATCTCTGATTCCGGTGTCGATTACTCAGGCTACAGGGAGAGTGCAAACAGCCCTATGATGTATGCCAAGGCTTCTGCCGATGCAGGCGGTGTTGTGGCTTCCCCCGGCATTCTTTCTGTGACACGGAATGTGCTGGTGAAGTTTGCAATAAAATAAGATCAGTATGTATTGAATATTCTTATAATCTCTTTTGTGTCGCGTGTTCTGGTCAGGGCCAGACGGAGGAGCACCGCTGCCTTTGACGGCTGCAGGGTGCCGGCTGCTATTGCGCCCTGGCACATAGTCTCCTGAAGCACTGGGCCGCACCCGGTGCGGGAGCTGACCACCACCGGCACATTGCACTTCTCTACGAGATCGCGCCATGCAATGCTGAACTCCCCAGCCCCTGCGCCGGCAATGACTATGCCGTCGGAGTTGGCAGCTGCATACTTTGCCAGCGCAGGGTCGGCATCGGCTGCAAAATAGAGTACAGAAACTTTAGGCAGCGTTTTGAGCCCTGATATGTCGAACTCGGTGCCGCTGGTATGGAGCCTGGTTGCAGCAAGGGAATCGGTGCCGTCGGAGGCTACTGCATCCAGGGCAGCGGTGTGACGCTTTACTGCCGCCCGGGCTGGAACAACCGCTCCAGCGAATGCTACAAGCACCCCTTTACCGCGGTTTGCCGCAGAGGATGCCACCTCCACTGCCTTAAGGAGATTCGCTGGACCGTCGGGTGCATCTGCTGTGGCCGGGCGCATGGCACCGGTGACAACCACTGGCTTCTCTGTCTTTACAGTCAGGTTGAGGAAATAGGCAGTCTCCTCGAGAGTGTCGGTGCCATGGGTCACTACAAAGCCCTCTGTGTCGGGCTCCGCTGCCAGGGCATTGATGCGGTTTGCAAGCTCTATCCAGATTTCACCTGTTATATCGTCTGAGTTCAGGTTGCACACCTGCTCTGCTTTGATATCGGCAACTTCTGCCAACTTTGGGTTGCCCTTGATAAGAGCCTCCACTGGCAGGGAACCCGACTGGTAGCCGGTATCCTTTCCCGGCTGGCCGAGGCCTGCTATGGTGCCCCCTGTGGCCAGGATCACAATCCTTGGTCTCACTTGAGTCCCCGTCTCTTCACCTCGGCCACTATCAGATCCACTATTTGGTCTGGGGTGTAGAGCGCTGTGTCGATTATCATATCAGCAAAGTCGTGCTTGTTGTTGTCTATTCCATAGAGCTGCATATACCGGCCGGTATCGCGGGCATCGCGGGCCGCAGTCTCGTCGTAGCGCTGTTGGAAGGTGCCCCCCTCCCTCTTCACAATACGGTTGGCCCTGGTCTCTATCGAGGCCTCGAGGAACACCTTCAGGTCGGCGAAATCAACCATCCATATAGCAAGGCGGGAGCCGAGCACGCAGTTTCCCTGCTTTGCCAGCTTAACCTGATGGCTGTCTATTATCTTGTCGTAAGAGAAATCATTCTGGGCCGCCTGGCACACCTCGGCAAAGGTCTTTCCAGTCTCTGCAGCCAGGTTCCTGAATGTGTAGTTCACAAGTGTAAGGCCCAGCCTCTCGGCCAGGCGGGTGCTTACGGAAGTGTTTCCACAGCCGCTTTTTCCAGATATTGCGATAATCATCAGACTACATTCCTCACTTGTTCCCTTATGTTTTCGAGAGCATCTTTAAGTGTCACCACTGCCTTGTCAACCTCCACCATCATGCTCTTAGAGCCTATGGTGTTGATCTCACGGTTCAGCTCCTGGCAGATGAAGTCAAGCTTCTTGCCCACCGGCTCATCGCTCTCAAGTGCAGCGTGGAAAGCCTCCAGATGGGACTTGAGCCGCACCAGCTCCTCGTTTATCGTGTACTTTATAAGGAGCACCGCAGTCTCGGCATAGACACGGCTCTCGTCCACAGCATCGCCCAAAAGCTGCTGAAATCTGTCGTAGACATTCTTCCTTAAAAGCTCCTCGAAGCGGCCGGACTGCTCCTCCACAGCCTTCACATTCTCCTCTATAACAGCAAGCTGCTTCAGGATATCGGCCTTGGTGTTCTCCCCTTCCTTAAGACAGGTCGCGTCATATTCCTCGTACACTTTCTCCAAAAGCGGGAACACATATTTGTCAAAGATTGCAGGATCAAGCTCACTGTCCCGGTTCAGCACCCCGTCAGCCCTCAGAAGCTGGGAAAGGGAAATCTCATCCTTTACCCCGGAGAGCTCCTTGACCCGGTTGAATGCATCAAGGTATGCGAAGACAGCCCCCTCGTCCACATCCACCTTAAGCTGGCTGGAGAGAGTCTTTATCTTGAGGTAGAACTCCACCTTGCCCCGCGCTATGCGGTCTCCAAGGTATTTGCGGATAGCGTTCTCGGCTCCCTGCAGCGCAGGAGGTGCACTTACCGATATGTCCAGGAAACGGTTGTTGTATGATTTGAGCTCTGCCGCCAGCTTGATGTTCTCGTCCTGGAACTCAGCATAGCTGTAGCCTGTCATGCTTCTCATCTCTTTGCCTCGAAATATTCAAACAGTTTCTTGCCCAGGGTCCAGTTGTCGCCGGCCCCCATGGTCACAAACACATCCCCTGCCTTAAGGTGGGATGCAAGATATGTAAAGCCGTCCAGCGGCTTCTTGAAATACTGTACATTCTTATGGTGGGTACAGACTGCCTTGTAGAGTCTCTGGTCCAGGTCTGACCCGCTGTTCTTCTCCCGTGCCGATGCGTAGATATCGTTCAGGATGACCTCGTCGGCAGCCCCAAGGCATGATGCAAACTCATCCAGAAGCCCCTCGGTGCGGGAGTATGTGTGGGACATGAAATCGACTATAAGACGACGGTTAGGATAGAAGTTCCTGATCCCTTCCAGTGTAAGGTGGATAGCTGTAGGATGATGTCCATAGTCATCCATGAAAAGGATTCCCTTGGCCTCGCCCACTATCTCGCTCCTACGTTTGCTGCCGCGGAATGCTTCAAAGCCTGCTGCAATCTTGAGTGTGTCATCAGCTGACACACCCCCTTTCCAGCTCTTGAGGATGCACACTGTCATTGCCAGTGCGGCGGCTGCATCCAGGGCGATATGCCTTCCGGGGATATGCAGCACAAAGGTTTTATCAAAGCCTGCGACAGTAAAAGAATTGCAGCCGTCAGATACTGTGTTTGAAGTGATCTTGAAGTCCCCTTCTGCATTCTTGCCATAAGGGATAAGGACTATATCAGACCGTTTCTTCTGTATTATGTCCCGCAGCTCGCAGCACCCTTTGTCGTCGGCGCAGTAGATAAGCTCGCCCCCTTTCGGAAGTAGGTTTGCATAATCTACAAATGCATTGAAGATATCCCGGTATGTCGGATAGAAGTCCAGATGGTCGGGCTCTATGCTGGTAACTATGATCCGGCGTGGGCAGAACGACATGAAGTGGCGCTTGTACTCGCAGGTCTCGGCCACAAAGTAGCGCCCACCGTTGACAAGCGTGGAATGGCCGCCGAAGTTGGAGACGGCCGAGCCTGCCAGTACCGATGCCGGGGCATCCAGGGCCTTGAGCAGCGTACCGGTTATGGCTGTTGTGGTGGTCTTGCCGTGCACTCCCGCTATGCCCCCGGCATCGTAGGCGCATGAGAATGCGCCCAGCGCCGCGGTGTACTCAAGCATCGGAATACCACGCCTCTGGGCTTCGGCCAGATCAGGGTTTGTGACAGGATTGTAGGC
>JAGCPA010000093.1 GCA_017642445.1 Spirochaetia bacterium | reverse complement strand
CATCTTTGAGGACCAGCGAGAGGTACGAAGCATTCTTGAAGCTGCCTGTGGAGAGGATGGTGTCCACCGCAAATGTCCTGTTTACGCTGAAGAGGCTTTCCCAGTCAAACCTGCGGGCATTCCTGTAGATATCTTTCTCCTGCTGTATATCGAAATCGAAAAGCTTTAAGAGCACCTTTGATGCTACCCTGGACCAGAGGCATACCTTGAGTCCCTCGGCTTGAGCGCCGGAGAAAGTCACATTCCCTTTTCCCATTGAGTAACGGGCTATCCCCAGAGCCTCAAGCTCCTTTGCCACAAGGCTTTCGTATCCGTTTGCAGATGTCACGGAGAAAGTATAGAATTCCATATCTTTACTTTCGGCGTTTATTCTTTTATTCTTTACGTATGAACAATAGCAAGCCTGAACTGCTTGCACCTGCCGGTGATTATGACTGCGCAAAGGCAGCCGTACTGGCCGGAGCAGATGCTGTATACATGGGACTCAAGAAGTTCAACGCCCGGGAGCGTGCTTCAAATCTAGGGCTTGAGGAGCTTAAGGAGATAGTCTCCATTGCCCACAGCCACGGGACAAAGATCTATGTCACCATGAACACCCTCCTTACTGACACAGAGCTCTACGAAGCAGTCCAGTGTGCATCCGACATCCTTAATGCCGGTGCCGATGCCCTTATTGTCCAGGATGCCGGCCTTGCCTATGTGCTCCACCATTATCTGCCGGATTTGGAGCTCCATGCCTCCACCCAGATGACAACCCACAACTGTCTGCAGGTGGACTTCCTTAAGGAGCTGG
This sequence comes from Spirochaetia bacterium, assembly GCA_017642445.1. Lineage (GTDB taxonomy): Bacteria > Spirochaetota > Spirochaetia > CADAEX01 > CADAEX01 > CADAEX01. Next base: position 853 of record JAGCPA010000093.1, on the reverse strand, counting down.
GGATAAAGAATATAAACTTTGCCCGCGAGCTCTCTGCTGATGAGCTTGAGACTGTCATTGCCTACACAAAGGAGAAGGGTATCAAGACCGAGATTTTTGTCCACGGCGCCTACTGTATCTCCTGCTCCGGCATCTGCTATATGAGCTCCTTCATATCATCCCAGGCGGGGAACAGGGGCAAATGCCTCCAGCCCTGCAGGCGCCGCTACAGCCTTACACCCCATGGAGAGAAAAGCTATTTCTTCAGCCTCAAGGACAACAATGCCCTGTCCAACCTGGATAAGATTAAAGAGATTAGTGCCGATGCCCTTAAGATAGAGGGGCGGATAAAAAATTACGGATATGTGTATACTACAGTCTCAGCATACCGGCATGCCCTTGATGTTTCTTCTGGCGATCCAGCTGCCACAGACCCGGATTCCGATGTGAGCCAGGTGTTCAACCGGGGCTTTACCACCGGCTATTTCGACAGCTGCATAAGCCCAGATATGTTTGTGGAATCCCCTCTGGACCAGTCCATGGTGCAGGCCGGCACCGTTGCCTCATATACTGCCGACAAGCAGGAACTGGCTGTGGATCTTGACGGAAACAGCATAGAAGAGGGGAGCAGAATAAGCATCTACACCCCGGAGAACAGCTTCATCTGCAGTGCCATAGTAAAAAAGGTGCTGGGGCAGGGGCAGTACAGGATAGAGATAGAGAACCTGCTTCACGGCAAAATACTGAAAGGGCAGATTGTTGCCCTTCTGCCGCAGCCCAAGAGGATGCAGATTCTGGCCGAGCAGCTGGCAGAGCTTAAGCCGGTGCCGGCCGTAGTTGATGCCGAAGTTTTTGCCCAGGAGGGGAAGCCTCT
>JAGCPA010000092.1 GCA_017642445.1 Spirochaetia bacterium | reverse complement strand
GTAGATGCCGAAAAGCGACAGCACCTTCATGATCTTAAGGTACTTCCGGTAGATATAGTCCCGGTCGGTCTGATGCACAGCCAGGATAGGATGGAGCACCGGAGAGATCACATGGGTGAAGTTCTGCACCGGATAGAGCATTAGCTTGTAGGATTTATCGTAGTAGCCCAGAGGCACCTGGCCCAGGAACTTTCCTATGAGGAAGTGGTCGGTGTTCCGGGAGAAATAGTTCACAAATTTGTCGCAGAACTGCCAGAAGGAGTAGCTCTTGATCCCAGAAAAGCTCTCCCTGTGAATCTTGAATGTGAAACAGAGCCGGGTTGAGACCATGTTCCAGACAAACATCAGGAAGGCAGAGATTATGGCCTGGAGCACCAGGGCATAGTATTTAAGGCCGCAGAAGGCCAGAATTATAGTAATTACCCCGGTGAAGAAGCAAACCAGTATGGTGCGGAGCCCCACCAGCATGAACTTCTGCTGCTTCATAAGCACTGCGTTGGGAATGCTGTTCATGGTGTTGAAGAAGAGGGCTATGGAGAGCAGACAGCAGATAGGCTTGAGCACCGGAATGCCGTAGAAGGAGGCGATAGGCCCTGCTACCAGGCAGAAAAGCCCGGCTAAAACCACAGCCAGGAAGGTGTTGAAGGAGAAAATCTCGTTTATGTTATCCTGGGTAAGCTTCTGGTTCTGGATAACACCGGCACCCAGCCCCACATCGGCAAAGAGGCCGAAGAATACGGTGAAGACAGCAGTTATGGCCACTATGCCGTAATCCTCTGGAGAGAGGATGCGGGCAAGCACCGCAGTAAAGAGAATATTTAATATGACTGTTGAATACTTGGCAGCCCCGTTTATCACCGAGGCCTTGCCGATGGAAATCAACTTCTCAGCATCTCCACCAGCTGCTTTGCGGCAGCCTCTCCGGCATGGCCGAAGTTATATATCTCCTCATCCTTTATCTTCCGGATCTTGTCCCGGTAAGCATCGGCGTTTCCAATCTCTGATTTAACAATTGAAGCCAGAGTCTCAATCTCCTCCGGCTTTATTATGTGGGTTATCTCCCGGCTCTTATCCAAATCCCATACCCGGCCGCCGTCGATGTCTATGACATCGTAGCCACCGAGGTTATATTCGGCGTTAACCAAGAAGATAGGCCTCTCGAAGAGGAATGCGTAGTCGAAGATAACGCCGGATATATCGGTGACCATAGCATGGCTCCTTGCCATGCTGGCGGCGGCGGTGCGGTTACGGTCCAGCTCTATGAGGCTGTTTCCCTTTATCTTAGCTTCCACTGCCTCAATTGTCTCTTTATCCGACACATACATCTGGGGGTGCGGCCGGAAGATGACCCGGATACCAGCTTCCACCAGCTTGTCAATAACTGCTGTGCCATATTTTACCACCGAGCTCCGCTCGCCCCAGGCGGGTGCATACAGCACTGTAAGGCCATCATCAGGCTTCTGGGGCAGCTTCTTCAGCTCCTCCAGCATATAGTCATAGTAGGTGCAGCCGGTGTCCAGCAGCTCCTTTGTTTTCTCGTGCCTATTCTTCTCTATGCTGCGGATCGCATCCTTCTGGTAGGCTCCGGTGCACAGCAGTGTGTCGTAGTTGTCAAAGGCATACATCTCGTACATACCTATGTCGGCAGGGGCATGGAACAGGTGTACATACCTGCCCACATGCTTTGACCTCTTGAGCATATATACATCCAGCTGAGGTGTGGTTGAGACCACGACCCTGGCCTTTATCCTGTTCATATAGGAAAGGGTCATAAGCTCCTTGCCGGGGTTTATGGCCACAACATTCTTAAGGCCAGAAGTAAATACAGGATCATTCTTGTCGGGGGTGACAAAACCATATTTGACATCATACTTATCCAGAGCCTTGAGGACAGGCTGGAACACCTGCCAGTACTTGCCCCCCTCGGACTGGAACACCAGGTCGGGCAGCTCTTTCACAGAGCCCTTCTTGCCCAGGAAAAGCTTGCTGCGCAGTGAATACCAGAATCCACGGAGTGCAAAGAGCACAGTAGTTGTTATGCCGACTATGGCATAAAGCAGGAGGCTTCCTGTACCTGGGTCAAGATATAAAACCGGCATCATCTGGTTACGCTCCAGCTTTTTGGGTCAGTTATTGGGTCAGTGACCCGATAAATTGTATACCTGGCAGTTCCGTCTGTACGGAAATTGGCTCTGGAGCTGGTAAAATCAGCTCTTGGGCTTACCCCAACATGCACATTGCTGCCAGAATATGCAGGCTCAAGTCCTATGGCTTTCTGCAGGGTGGCGTGGATATCGCCGTTGCTTGCAAAAGTGTTGTCCACATGGACAGCACCCGATGCACCTGCAGGCTTGACCAGGAACAGAGAATTAAGTCTGTTGAATGTATCCCTTGGGAGTACCGATTCTATCCCATCCGGAGCCAGCGGGTTATTGGCAGAATAGTCGTTTCCGTGGTCAGATACGATTATTATAGTTGTGTTGTCGTACAAACCGTTTGCCTTGAGCCAGCCGGTATAAGCAACCATGAGCGCTATGAACTTCTTGGCACTGTAGTAGGCGCTGTCCCCGAAAATAAAGCTCTTGTGCTCCTGGTCCGGATACTGGCTGTTGAAGTCCACCAGGTTTCCGTCCTCCCCCACTCCATAGGGGATATGGGTAAAACAAGAGTGGAAATACTTGAATGTGTTTCCTTCCGCCTTGGTGTTTGAGATCTCAGGCAGCAGGTCCAGGAAGGAGTACTCGGAGAATACATGGGTGCGGACATACCAGAAGAGGGCAACCTTGGAGAATATCAGCCAGCCCCCGTCGTTATAGATCACAGGCTTGAGGAAGTAAGGGGCCCCCTGGAAGATGGTGAGCATGGCAAAAAGGTGGGGCTGGTTCACCTTCCGCTCAGAATCAGACTTGATGTTCCGCACCTTCTCCCAATACAGCTCGTAGGGCTTAAGCTCGGAATTGGCGGTTCCGTCCAGCGTAGCGCCGGCAAGATAAGAAGAACTTCCGTTTACAACCGAAACTTTATAGCCCTGCTTCTCGGCCTGCCTGAACAGGGTTGAGGCTGCTCTGTTCACCTTCTCGTCCCCAGTGCCGCTCATGCTGTTCATAGCCAGAGGCAGATACTCCTCGCCGGCAAATATGGAAGGCATGGAGGTTGCTGTCTCGGTGGCAGCTGCCAGCATATTAGGGTACCAGGTGAAGCCTGAGAGCTTTTCCCGGTATTCAGGGCATTCCTTGAAAATGCGCTCCATATAGCCGCCCGAGAACATATCGGCGACCACAAGGACCACATTCTTTCCTGTCTTGGAATATCCGTTGATCAGACCGTTGTCGCGCGGGAGCTCTGCACTGTCACCTTCTGCAACAGCAACCGGCTTATCTGATAATGCATACTTTATGCTCTTTGCCCCGGCAAAGCCGCAGAGGCAGATCAAAACAACTGCTATGCAGGTTCTGCACTGGGCGGGATATTTCCGCACCAAAACGCCGGCTGCAATACCAGAGGCACAGAGAATAAGCACATCAAGGCAATAAAATAATACCGGAATCTTCTTAAGCTGATCTGCTTTTCCCAGTATAGTCTTGTCCAGTTCGCCGAAGTTGTTAGGCAGAATGTACTGATACAGAACCAGGATAAGCACGGCTGCCACCGAGACCAGCACCAGGCTCTGCCTGTTCCGTACCAGCTTCCATACAATAAAAGAAACAACCAGCAGCACAGCTGCAACCGGTATGTTGGATAAAAGCAAATAACCTAAGGAAATCCCGGTCTCGGCCGGAGATGACAAGAAGACCAGAACCGGTGAGATAACAGTCACAAAAAGCACCAGGAAAGCAGTTGCCCACCGATAAAGGGTTAAAAGCTCGGCAGGTTTGGAGACAACTCCAGGCTTAACCTGGCGTTTTGTACAATAGTTTACCAGACAGCAGGCAGAAACATAAAGCAGAACATCGGCAAATATGGTGGAAAAGAGCACCAGCTTCCGGAGCAGTCCTCCTTCGGCATGGGTCATCTTGCCATAGAATCCGAAGGCTGCAAAACCCAGATAACAGGCTCCGAAGAACAGAAGCTGCAGCAAGAAGCGCCAGGAGCTTGCCTGCCCCTGTTTCCTGCCAGTCTTGAACCGGCGGAGCCACACTATAAAAGCGGCAGCAACTGCCACAAAAGCAATCCCGGAGGTAACCAGGAACAGCTTCTCGAAGCTCTCTTTATTAAAGGTGATCTGCCAGCACTGGAAGGTGAAAAGCACTGCAACACAGGCAAACAGGCAGAACGCCGGTGTCAGGCAAGGCTTGACCGCCTCCTTGAAGCCCTGCACATAGTCCCTGAATGTCCTGTCCTCTGGGTCGGGCACATACTTCTCGTGGGGAAACAGCCTTAGGAAGATAAGGCTCTTACCTACCGAGAACACGTTGTTCATGGTCCAGTAGAGGACCAGCGCCGCAGGGCTCGCATAGAGCAGAAGCAGGAACACTCCCGCCATTATATAAAGCTCAACTATGTCCTTTGCCCTGCTCCCCCTCATGTAGATGCTGGAGGAGACTATGTTTATCACAGTCATGGCTATAGGGAGCAGGTTGAGCCCCCACAGAAGCCCGTCCGGAACAGCAAAGTCCTTTATGAACAGCCAGCTGACACCCCTGTATGGCTCATAGTGGCTCAAAAGATGATATGCGGCGAAGAAGAACGGTATCTGGATAAGCAGGCCGAATGATGTCCGGAAGGAGCTGGCCGCTGTATACCCCTCAAGCCTATGGGTCGCCTTTATCATGCAGTATCGCTTCTGCCCGGTGTAGTACTTTTTGATGTAGGCCAGGCGCCTCTTCATCCTCTTCTCCACCTCCTGCTCCTTCCGCTTCCACACCTCGGCGATGTAGAACAGGGGGAACATGATTATGGTGACGCTCAGGGAGAGGAGTATGATGGAGAGGCCGTAGCTCCCGGTCAGGCTCACGTATGTGCTGAACAGGAAGCCGAGCACTGTCTCTATCGGCTTTATGATGAGGAAATATATAAGTTTCATCACTTACGGATTGACTACATCTCCGTTTACAATCTTTATGACCTGGGTGGTGGAGATACCCTGAGTACGCGGCACAACTACCACCCGGCCCTGTTTATAGAGGTGGCCGAACCAGTATTTTACATACTCATTATCATCGGCCGCTACAAATGCAGCATCTATCTTATATTTATCCATAAAGTCGTTTACAGCAGCCTCCTCATAGGCATGGGGACCCCAGCTCCGGTCCACAATAAGGGCATCGTCCACATAGCGGCAGGCCTTGATGATCTCAAGCCTCTCCTCCTGGGAGAAGATAGGCTTGCGCTTCTCCTTCATGACCAGTTCGTCGGAGTCGATGGCAACCACAACCTCCTTGAACATCTCCTTAGCTCTTTTAAGAAGCCGCACATGCCCGATATGGAAAAGGTCAAAAACGCCGTTTACAACACATCTGTCGTATTTCATCCTGCCTTCCTGCACTTACCGCCCTACCGCGATATAAGTAAAACCAGCCTTCTCGACCAGGCTGCGGTCATAGATATTCCTGAAATCGGCAAAAAGGGTGCCATTCATCTGCTTTTTGATAAGCTCCAGATCCAGACCGCGGAACTGGTTCCACTCGGTCAGGATAATCACAGCATCGGCATCCTTGACTGCATCATATGGGCTGTCCAGATATTCCACAGATTCAGGAAGCAGCTTCTTAGCCTCCCTTACCCCCTGTGGATCGCAGGCCTTGATATGAGCACCCGCTTTTATAAGCTCAGGCACAATGACCAGGGAAGGAGCTTCCCGCATATCATCGGTCTCGGGCTTGAAGGTAAGTCCCAATACTGCTATAGTTTTTTGGGTCAAGTCTTGACCTAATAAATTTATGACCCGATAAGCAAGCCTCATCTTCTGGTTAAGGTTTACCTCGGTGACAGCCTCAAGAATATGAGGCTCAAGATTGTTATCGTGGAAAATGCGGATTAAAGCCGACACATCCTTGGGGAAACAGGATCCGCCATAGCCAGGCCCTGCCTGAAGGAACTTGGATCCTATGCGCTTATCAAGCCCCATTCCCTTTGATATCGCCTTTATGTCAGCACCAGTCTTCTCGCACAGGGCAGAAATCTCGTTGATAAAAGATATCTTGGCAGCCAGGAAAGCGTTGCTTGCATATTTGATCAGCTCGGCAGTCTCCAGGGTGGTGAAAACCATCGGAGTCTCAATCTGATAAAGCGGACGGTACAGCTCTTTGAGCACAGCCTTTGCCCTCTCGCTCTCTGCCCCGATCACCACTCGGTCGGGCCGCATAAAGTCGCCTATGGCAGAGCCCTCCCGAAGGAACTCCGGGTTAGAGGCAACATCAAAATCGGCATTCGGGTTGGCCTTGCGGATAATCTCGGCCACTTTCCGGGCTGTACCCACAGGAACAGTGCTTTTATCGACAACCACAGTATAGCCTGCCAGATGAGAAGCTATCTCCTCGGCAGCGGCATAGACATAGGTCAGGTCGGCATGGCCGTCGCCTCTGCGGGAAGGGGTTCCAACAGCTATGAACACAGCATCGGAATCCTCAACTGCAGGTGCATAGTCCAGGGAAAAGGAAAGACGTCCGGCCCTGACATTGCTAAGAACCAGATCATCAAGACCAGGCTCGTAGATAGGAATAATCCCCTGCTTAAGGGATTCAATCCGCTCTGAGCTCTTATCTATACAGGTGACGTTCCAGCCGAACTCTGCAAAGCAGGCGCCGGAGACCAGTCCCACATATCCTGTTCCAATGACAGATATCTTCATTTTTTCTCCTATTTCGAACCGAAGCCGGTCAGAATAGTCCTAAGTGTCTTGACTGTAATCAGGGCATCCAGCCAGAAACCCATATATTTGATGTAATACAGATCGTAGGAAAGTTTCTTCTCGGTCTCTTTAGTTCCAGCGGCATAGCCCTGTACCACCTGGGCCCACCCTGTTATTCCCGGAGGAGCCATATGGCGGTAAGCATAGAAAGGAATCTCCTTCTCAAATTCCCTTGCAAAGCTGACCTGCTCTGGGCGCGGACCTATTATGCTCATCTCTCCCTTGAGGACATTTATAAGCTGAGGCAGCTCATCGATACGGAATTTGCGGAGGAAACGCCCCATCGGTATAATCCGGCTGTCGTTGGAGGAGGTGAACTTGGCCCCCTTTGCCTCGGACTCTGTTATCATAGTCCTGAACTTGTACATCTTGAACGGCTTGCCACCCTTGCCCACCCGCTCCTGGATAAAGAATGCCGAGCCCCTGGAGTTCAGCTTGATTAGGAGAAATGCAAAAATGGAGAGGACCAGGATGACCGGCGAGAAGAGGATGATAAGACAACACTCTACAAAATGCTTTATAGCCGAATAGATCCTTGGAACCTTGAAGCCTGATACAATACCGCTTGAAAGATGGTGCAGCGATATGCGCCCGGTAACTTTCTCGTATACAGCCGCCGCATGGTATATAGGGATGTTGGATAGGCTGACATAGGCTATGAACCGCATCCATTCGGGCGGTATCTGCTCATGATAGTCGATTATTATGCCATCGCACTTTTTATGGAGCTCAGGGTACCTCAGCATCTCCCACCGGCGGCTCCCATGCTCGGCCAGCTTGAATCCAAGGCCTATAGGGCAGATCAGGTAGAAAAGGGTACGCGGATTCCGGTAGAGGTAAAGCCCCAGCCCAATCCAGAAAACTGTAAAAAAGTAGAAAATGATAAGATATTTTCTTGAATAATATGTTCTTCCGATTGTTATGAAGGAAAGGAGCAGGGCCATGACCATGGTTATGACAAAGATGGCTATGCTCAGCTGCTCCCGGAAGGAGAACCGCTTTATCCTGAGCGATGCAGTGCCCGCCGTAAGGAAAGCCAGAGTGGTAAGGAAAAGGAAGGTCCTGCGGTAGAAGTATTTCCAGAACAGGATATCGTAGTAGACAAGGAAATTGCATATGAACAGCGTCACAACAGCGCCGGCGACAATCCACACAAGAGCCTTGATCATGGAGCTGTCTATCTTATTCCTCAACCTTTCTCTCCTTCAGATAGGAAAAAATATACACAAAAGCAATAATTGGCAGATAAATATTGGTCCTGTACCTTATTCCTGCCCCGGGGTTTATTATACCCTGTCCATACTGTACAAACAGAAGAAGGAACACCGAGTTACACCCCAGCAGGAACCATTGGTAGTACTTCCGGAAATTCCGGACCAGAGCCACAGGGAATCCCCACAGCATAATCACTGCCATCAATATTATAACACCACTTTCCATAAAAGAGAACAGATGAAGAAGCGATGTGGAGCACTCCGCCCAGGTGGGGCCCCAGAATGCCAATGGGAGAAGATAAGGCATCTTCTTAAAGAAATCAAACTGCTCTATGAACAGATGGCCACGTGTGGAGCGGGCAGAGACCCGTGGGACATCCTGGGCGTAGAAGGCATAGGAGTCCAGCTGATACCTGAAAAGGTAAATACCCACCGCCACAGCAGCTATAAGCCCTGCAAGTATAGCGACATCCCATTTGTACGGAACATCGACAGAGCGCCGGAACACAACATAGCCGAATGTCACAAGGATGAACGGTATATATGGCTTCTTGAGCACCATTACCAGCCACAATGCCACAAAGAACAGAATGGAGGGTTTGAATGGCTCTTTCTTGAACAGCTTTATAAGCTCGGCACACAGGATTCCCATGCCGAATACCACCAGACATTCCTTTCCCCCTATGGAGGACCAGATGTTGAATGATGGCAGGTAGCAGAGAAGGACAAGGAGCAGGAAAGACCTGGAATCGCTTTTCGCGGCAAGGAGGAACCTTCTTATTCCCACATAGCCTATGGCGGAGCAGACACAGAAAGTCAGAATCTCGAAATGGCAGATGAAGTGGATCGAGCTTATTATGGCAACCCCCAGGACATCCTTCTTAAGGAACATCATAAGGCCGAACTTCTGATAGAGCATGGGCAGAAGCCCGTACTCATCATATGGAAGCCCGTACATAAAGGTGCCTATGTCGGCAAGGATGGTAAGCTTTGCTATGACATACTTTGCCAGGAATGCCATAAGGATCCGGTAGAAAAAGAGAGCTGTAATAAGTAAGGATGCTATATCTTTCTTCCTGTTCAAATCTTTACCTTGCTAAAATATAGTAAATATTGTTATAATAGACAAGAAAAGCAGGTTTTTATGTCTATTATAAAGCTGGAGAATGTAAGAAAGTCGTATCACCTTGGAAAGACACTGGTACCCGCCATAAAAGGGGTCTCCTTCAGCATCGACGAAGGGGACTTTGTCTCCATAATAGGCCCCTCGGGATCGGGCAAATCGACAATCCTGAACATGATAGGCTGCATCGATGTCCCCACACAGGGAAAGGTGATCATAAACGGCCAGGAGACCTCTGGCCTCTCGGACCGGGAGATCACAGAGCTGCGCCACGATGTCATAGGCTTTATCTTCCAGTCCTTCAACCTGCTGCCGGTGCTCAATGTATACGAGAACATCGAATTCCCATTCCTTATAGGACACAGCAAGTTCACCGCCCAGGAGAAGCAGGAGCACAAGGAATATATCGAATCCCTTATAGAGGCTGTTGGGCTTACCCGGTGGAAAACCCACAAGCCGGCAGAGCTCTCTGGCGGTCAGCGGCAGCGCGTGGCTATAGCGCGGGCCCTTGCGACCAAGCCGAAGGTGGTTCTGGCAGACGAGCCTACTGCAAACTTGGACTCAAAGACAGGCGAAGACATCATAGCCCTTATGAAGAAAATCAACAAAGAGCTCAAGACCACCTTCATCTTCTCCACCCATGACCACAATATCTTCTCTATCGCAGACCATGTGATCCGCCTTAAGGACGGACTGGTGGCCGAAGACTTCAGGCAGCACAACAGCTGATATCAGAATCCTGCGGAAAGTTCAACAAACAGAGTGAAGGCGAGCTTGCTGTTGATAGGGAACTCCTCGTAGAAGTCCTTGTCCAGCTCCTTGTCGCCATACTGCCATGGAATTGCCATGCGTATCTTGACATGCTTCCATGGGGAAATGGAGAAACCACCTATGAACTGCCCTGCATTGTCAGAAACAGAGTGGAGCCACTTGAAGCCCATTCCGACAGGAGAACCAAACAGATTGTCAAAGTCGGTGGCAAGGCCTACACAGTGGTCTATATCATCCTCGATACGGCCGTCATAGTAGTATTCTCCGTAGAACTTTACTTTTTCCCATTCCTTGTAGAAGCCGGCCAAGGCCTCGTGGGTAATATCCCCTTCGTCTGAGCGGTTCAGGACATAGTCGGCAAACAGGTCGGTACCCAAGACAACTGTCTTTACAGAACCTGAATACCGCTGGCCGTCCAGACCGTTATAGAGCATGGCAACCGAGAAGTTTATAGGGCCGAAAGTCTTGTCGGCATGGCCTGCAAAGGAGAGATCCCCTTTATGAAGCTTATTGTCATTAGGGCTTTCGGGCCTCTTTTTATACAAGGAAACCAAGGAAACGCCATCCAGTATATTTGGCATAGTCATACGGAAAGCAGTGCCATCCTCGGCATCTTCCATAAAGTTGGCAGGGCGGAACAGCCTTCCCTGTCCCCAGGTCATATAGAACTTACCAAGCCGGAAGAAAGACTTGTCCAGCCAGTTATAGTCGCAGTAGAGCTCGTCAAACTCAAGCATGGACCATGCATCGTTGCCATCATCGGAATCCATCTCGGTCTTAAGCCGGCCAAAGATGCGGATAGTAGGGTCGGGCCGGGCATCAAAGGAGATAGTGGCTTTGGAATAGGCGCCGGCCACCCTCTCCGGGTAACCGTCAAAAGGCTCATCGGTCCATCCGAAACCGCCGCCGGCCCGGACTACAAAGTCGCCGCTTACAACTATCTTCTTGCTCTCCTCGAACTGGTTACGGTAGTCGATATCTGCAGGCTGCTCTACAATGACATCCTCTTCAGGATTCTCAAAGACAGAATCAAAATCCTCATCATAGGGAGGTGCTTCTGTTTCCGGAGTCTCGTTATCCCTGGAGACCTCGAACTCGGCAGCCCACCCAATTGCAGGCAGGCAGAACAGCAGACAGATTAAGAAAAGAGAAAAAATAATGTATTTATTTAGTGTTAACTCTCTCAAGATACTCTTTAGTATACAGGGAATCGGGCTGTTTGTTAAGGGATGGGTTCTTAATATCAACGGTGGTCCGCTCATATTCGGTCTTGTCACCCACCTTGCGGAACACCAGGTGATCCTGGATTATGATTCTTGCAGGAACCCACCGGGTTGCCACCTTCTGGTAGCTTGGGAAAGCAGATGTACGCATAAGCTGCCCAGAAAGGCTGTAATCCTCCAGCTTGCGCACCAGGTGATCCTCTGAAACCCAGATCTTGACCTTTGGGAAGGAGACGCTTTTGGTTGTGGCCTCAAGGTCAAACACCGCGCAGTTGAACTTTCCAAGCTTCTCCTGCTTTACGCTGTTGATCTTGTAATTTCCTGAGTAGTTGGAGCCGGTGAAGTCGGAAACGCGGAAGCTTGAGTTCTGGAACCGCTCCTTTGCGCTGGTGAATGTGAATCCCTTTCCTATAGGGTCGTAGAGCCACAGGTTGTTCCCCTGCTTAAGGTAGCCCTTTCCCTTGTCTGCCACAGGCTGGAGCACCAGCACCACAAACTTGTCCTCGCTGTCGCGGCGGAACATGGCTGCCACAGTTGTGGATGAGGAGCCGTCAGGATCCCGCTTCACAATGGTGTATTCTGCAGAGAGGTCGGTTCCCTTGAATGTGACCAGGTCATCCACCTCTTTCAGCATCTTAGCGTAGTCAGGCTCGGCATAGAGAGCGCCGGCAGCACAGAATAAAATCAAAAAAACAAGTATCTTTCTCATATATCAATCCTTTCTTAATGCCTGAGCCGGGGGCATCTTGGATGCCTGGTCTGCCGGCCTCCAGGCGGCGGCCACCACAGCCGCCAGCATAAACAGCAGGTTCAAAGCTACAGAACGGAGCCCTATGAAATACTGAAGCCGCCCGTTCTCGGTGAACATTCCTGCCGCAGTCACCTTACTTAAATCAAACAATCCCACAAAGTGAAAGGTTACAAGACCCAGGACAAAACCGAAGGCAGAGGCGATCAGAGCCAGGGCCGCAGCCTCGTACAGGAATATCCTCTTTACATCGGAGGCCTGCACCCCAATGGCCCGCATGGTCCCTATCTCGCGGGTCCGCTCGTAGACAATAACCCGGTAGGTGTTCAGGATTCCTATCATCACAATCACCAGGAAGACAAAAAGGACAAAATAGGTGCAGCCCAGGAAGGCATCCAGAAGGCTCTTGAGCTGCTCCAGCTGAGCATTCACAGACATCACCGCTACCACTTCCTTGTCGTTGTTCCTGTTCCCGGACCTGTATTCGCTGAAATCGTGGCGGGTCCTTATGGAGGGGAATACATCCTTGGACTTTGCAAACTCAAGGCGGAGCCTCTCGGTGATCAGAGGGATATTGCTCCCCTCCTTGGCATATACTGCAATCTCGGTGGCCCAGCCTTTATCCTTGTCCATTATTATATTCAGCTCTTCCCTGTTCATATAGGCGGCATAGCCGAATATATTGGTCTCGTCGAAAATCCCCTTGACCACCATATTCTCGGTGTTGTACTGCCCCCCTTCGGTCTTCACATAGATGATCACATCATCGCCCATCCGGGCGCCCAAAAGCCTGGCAGCCTCGGTGCTTATTACAATTCCGTTCTTCCCGTCGGGTCCGGAAAGGCCTTCGATCCCACCCTCTGTAAACGGAAGCTTGGAAAGCTCCTTCCCCTCAGTCTCAAAGTCGGCGCCGATTACCCGGAGCAGCCTGATATAGTTGCCTCCGAAGAAAAGCCTTACCTCCTTGCCGTAATAGACAGAGCGTGGAGAGACTGTCCGGAAAGGAAGCCTGGAATGATTGATTATATCGACATAGCTTTTGGAATCGGGAATAGACATACCGGTGTTCTCGAAGCCGTATACAATGATATGGCCCGAGAAATAGCGGGCAGCCTTGGTCTTTATAGTCTCCAGGGCGCCGTAGGAAAGGCCGGTGAGCACTGTTATGAGCATAAAGCCAACAGCAACTGCCAGAGCCATAAGGGCATAGCGCTTACGCTGGAGGAACAGGTTCCGGATGGCGAACAAAAACATGCCTAACCCCTCCCCATTATAGTCACAGGCTGAATCTTCACAGCCAGGGAGACAGGGTAAATCCAGGAGAGAGCCCCTACCAGGGCTGCCCCTGCAAAATGGAGCAGTATATTCTTGAAAGTAACCACAGGACGGAGCACATCGCCACCGAACATGGTTATAAGAAGGTCGTTATGAAGGGCAATTCCACCGGAGAAAAGAGCTGCCGCAACAGCTCCGATAATTATCCCTATTGTGGCGGCAGTAAGGGTAAGCATCATAGATTCTGCTATGAACAGTGCGCTTATAAAGGGTTTGCCCGCCCCTATGCCACGCATGGTCCCTATCTCGTAGCTCCGCTCCAGGACAGAAATCACCAGGGCGTTAACAATCACAAGGACAGCCCCTATTATGATAAAAAGGATGCCCACATTGAATGCTGCCTTGAGGGCAAACACCATCTGGGCACTTAAGCCGGCACCCTTGCGCCAGCTTTTTATCTCCACATTCCAGTGTCTGTCTCTGGCCAAGACAGAAAGTTCTTTCTTAAGCTGTCTCTCCTGGCCATCCTTGGCCTTGAAAAGGACAAAACTCCAGGCCGAAGAGGAGACCTGAGCAAGGGCATCCCGCTCTGTTGTATCGGCCAGTATGGACTCTATGCGGTCAAGGGAGAAGCCCTCGTCCTGAGCCTTCTCTGTATCCTCAGACTCGGCAAACAGTGTATCCAGGTCAAAATCATCTGTCACAGCCAACTCTTCGGATTTTCCGCTGCCAGCAGCAACCAGGTTGCCTGCAGTATAATCGATAAGACCCCTTACTATTGTCGGGTCAGCCAGGATGATGGCGTCAAAGGGGGCTGTCTGGTTTATATAGCGGTGACATCCGGCATACTTTCCTTTTCTGATCTTGAAGCTTCCGTCGGAATAGAGGGAAAGCATTACCTCCTCCCCTGCCTCCAGGGCTCTGCCCAGCTTTTTCTCGGCAGCATTCTTTATGCTCTGGCAGAGGAAAACACCCCCTTCTGATATGTCAGCTGGATTTCCGGAAACAATCTCTATGTCGCGGCATACATCAAAATAGCTCTCGGGCACTATGCCGAAAACAGCAGAGGAGCCGCGGTAGTCCCCTATCTCCACTCCGGCAGCACCGGAAACCACAGGAGTATAGGACTGTGCATAGCCAAGACTTGGAAAGGATTCAGAGATATCGGCATAGCCGGGGATAGAGGGGATAACCTCATAATCGTCTATGACAGGAATCTCGTTGCCAAAAAGAGAGAACGGGGTGTCCGACTCAGAAGCCAGCACCACATCGCCTGTAAGGCTGTTGACAAAGGAGGTCCGCACACCCTGGTCCGCGCTCTCGAACACAGCATTGGCAAAAAACAGAAAAGCCATACCCAGGGCTATAAGCGTGCCTAAAAGTATGGTTTTCCGTGTGTTGCGGCAGATATTCCTGAATGCAATCTTTAATATCAACATGAGCTGCGGTACTGCTTTACAAATTCCTCGTAATCTTCCACCGGCGAAGTATAGGTGAAGATCTGGTAGTCGGGCTTTCCTGTCCAGTAGCCGTACAGGTCGAACTTCTCGGCAAGGCTCATCTTATTCTTGAAAGCCTCTTTCTTTATGGTGATGACCGGACAGCGCTTCTCGCCTATTATATATTCCTCGGGAATTGCGCCGCAGATAAGGTCCGACACCTTGTTTATACGGTCGCGGAACTGCTCCAGGTCGAAGTTCTTAAGGACGCGGCAGAAGTGCTCGTAGATGTAAGTCGGTGATGTGTTAGGGGTCTGATGATGGTTGGCATAATCCTTGTAGCGCCGCAGGTTAAGGTATGAGAAGACATCGCTGTCCATGCAGTGCTCCCACTGGTCCTTCTTCACGCATACAACAGCAAGGCCGACATAGGAGGCCAGCTGCTTGTTCAGGCAGGTGCACATAACCTTTGTCCCCTTGGGAAGGTCGTAGTATGGGAAGGCGCTAACCGCATCCACAATGCAGTCCTCCTTGGAGAACGGTGCGGATATGCTGGTCTCAAGGCGGCAGAACATCTCGGCCTCGGGATAGGAATCCTTCTTAGGATAGTTCTGGAGCATCTGGTTCCAGCGCTTCTTGAACTCCCCCTCGTAGCCGGCCATCTTGATCCTGTACTTCATGGAGAACATGGTGGCCTCTATTCCTACAGTGGCACTGCCCGGGATAAAGAGGATATCGTAATCCTCAAGGCCGAATTTAACGGCAAAAAGCTCCCTTACCTGGTCAAAAAGCTTGAAAAAGCTCTGATCCCGGTGGGAGCAGTGTATGCTTACAGTGTCTTCAAAATAGGTGTTAGGTCCGAACATAAAAAGCCTCTATCCTTCTGCGACCTCCTGCTGGACCTGAACCATCCAGTCGGCAATACGAGCTCCGGCCTGGCCCTGATACTGCCACGCCTTCTCCTTTGCCAGAGCACGGTTCCGCTCCGATGCAGGATCGTCTGCAATATTCTTAATTATATCCCCTATCCTGGGGAAATCCTCCCTGGAGAGCTCCCTGCCGATCTCTGAAAGAACCTGGAACTGCCACAGAGGATGGGGAACTTTTCCTGCATCATAGGGCCTTGCGTCAAAATCTCCCACAGCAGCCAGGAAAGGCTTGTCCCTAAGGAAGGCAAAGTCCAATGTTATACTGGAAAAATCGGAAATCATTATATCAGCTTTTGAAATAGATACAATATTATCAGGGTCAAAATCCCATATTATTTTATTATTTTTATTATATCTGGCCTGAAGACGGGCTATAAGATCCTTCTCCACCACCCTGGACTGAGGATGTGGCCGCACTATTATGTCCCAGCCGGTCGCGGCCAGCGGATCCAGAAGCTTCTCGCCATACAGGCTCAGAAGGCCGCTGGCACCCCAGGAGGGGGACACCAGCACGGTGAATGGATGATCCCCCGCAGGCTCCATGTCTGAAAGCCGTGCCTGCTGCACATCAAGATAAGGGCACCCCACAGTAACCAGACGCTTAGGGGGCAGACCCCGGAGCTTCTCCAGGTAGCGTATATCATCCCCCTGCCACTGGCCGGCCAGGAGCACGGAATCGTAGTAATCGAGGCCATACCGCTTGTATGTGGTGGCATCGTTTATCATATGGACCACATGGCAGTAGTGTTTAACTCCCTTGGAGCGCTTTAGCTGGAATACATCCAGGCCAGGGGTGGTCATAAGGCAGACATCGGCCTCCATCAGGTTAAGCCGGGCAAAGGCTTTGTTGCCCTCCCCTATGAACTCGGGCTTCACAGAGTGCCATTCAGCACCAAACACAGGGTCGTCCTTGGCAGAGGTATAGTAGACCAGGGGGATGCCCCGCTTCTCAAACTCCTCCACCACCGGCTTGAATGTGTTCCAGTACTGCTTGCCCTCGTTGTAGATGACATAGGGGATCCGCTTTCCCTTTGCAGAGCCCTTCTTTCCGGCGAACAGCAGGCGAAGCTTTATCAGCACGCCGCGGAATGCAAAGTAGCCCAGGGCAAACAGGCTTATCAGGACCGAGAAGAGCATGCTGCCTGTACCGGGGTCGATGTAAAGCATCACTTAAGCTTCTCCCAGTTGGCAGCCTTGAAAATATTGTCCCTAACCCGATACTTTTCGGTATAGTTGAATTTATACTTGCCGTGGTCAGCCGGATCAACACCTCCGGTAAGAACGGTAAAACCCGTTTTTTTCTGTTCCCTGTCATCTTTACCCTGAGTTGCCAGGGAAGGAACATCTGCCACGGTCATAAAAGAATTGTCAGTTCTGATGTCCCCCGATGCCCCGAAATCCTTGTACAACAGAAGAGCGTTCCACGCTGCCAGCTCGCTTTTATCAAAGTCAGTGTCCAGGGTGTTGTTATCGCCCCTGAAGTGATATCCGTGATCGGAAGCTATAACTATCCGGGTGTTGTCATAGACACCCTTTTCCCGCATCCAGGCAAACCAGTTGCCCAGCATCCGCAGTGTAGCGGCATCGGCATGATAATAGAAAAACGCTTTATCCGACCCTATCAGATTCTTTCCCTTGTCCGTGATATCGGCCTGCAGAATATACTCAGGACACTGCATCCAGGCTGGCTCGTGAGTCAGATCGTTGTCTATAGCCATATATGAACCGGTAATATCTGAAACATCAGAGAGTTCCGGCAGATAATCCAATACAGAATAGTACTTTATGGTCAGGGAATTTTCATCCTTTGACTTCTCTTTTATGGAACTCCACCAGCCCCCATGGTCATAGAGAACACCCCTCAGAGACACAGGAGAGACCCGGAAGAAATCGAAAAACAGGAAGTCCCGTTTCATGAAGTCGGAAAGAATAAAGCCGGATAGCTCCATCCCGTGTTCCTGCCGCCAGAGTTTTTCATACCTGCCGCTCAAGTTTACTGCATGTATCTTTTTATCGAATATAGAGTTATCCGGTGTCCAGCTGTAGTTGGCCATAGGGGGGTCAGTTACTGTTACTTTATACCCCTGCTTAAGGAAATAATTGGGCAGTACCTTCAGGGATTCGTTGTGCTTCTCTATAAGAAGCTGGTTCTTCCTCTCGTTAATCCTCTGGGGCAGATAATCATAACCCCCGAAAATGGCAGGAGAAGAGAATATAGTGTGATCACCGGGTGCCAGGGTGTTGGGATACCATACAAACCCTTGGAAATTCCCTCTGACCCTAGGCAGCTCCTTCATGATGTATGGAACAAAAGAGCTTATTCCCCGGTCCAGCATTAAGACAATAACATTTTTGCCGGTCCTGCTGAAGTGATAGACCGGTGTAATAGTATCTTCCACACTGCTGTTTGAGCTGTCGGCCACAATTGCCTCAAGTCTATGGAACTCCCTGTTTATCCTGACCGCATTGAAGATTGAGAATGCCAGGAGAGCCAATACCAGGATGGTGCATATATTCTTGATCTGCCGGAGCCATCCTTTGGAAAGGACAAAAAGAGCCAAAGAAATCACCACAAAGGCAGAGGCAATATCTATAGGGAACTTAGCCAGTTCGTTCTTTATCTTAAGACCGTTCTCAAAGATAAGGCCGTTCTGAGCCAGCACTGTGCCATAGTTTCCAGCAAACACATAGGTGTTGATCAAGCCTCCGGCAATGCAGGCCAGAAGGAGGAATGTAAATACAGTCTGAGTCTTCTTGGAAAAAAGTAAATAGAGACCTATAAACCATACTGCAATTCCCATAGTCTGGAGGAATGGGAACTTGAGTATACCCATAGGGCTCTTGAAAGGCTCAATATAGGAGAACTCCTGCACCGAGGAGCATACGAGAGAAGAAGGAATGACGGATCCCACCAAAAGCAGGAATGCTATGCTGGAAAGAAAGAAAATCCCGAACCGCAGCCTGTTCTGCTGATACAAAGGCACCAGGGGCCGCTTGCAGAAATCGTATATTTTTTTAAGGTCGCCTGCCAGCCGTTCTGACTTTTTAAATTTGACCTTATAGCAGATATTCTTGCACAGGGAGAAAACATTGTTCAGAGTCCAGTAGAAGACCAGACCTGCCGGAGAGTTGTAGAGCAGCACCAGAAACAGGGCCGCCATGCCGTAGAGCTGCAGCTTCTCCTTGAAAGCAAAGCCTTTTACATATACGGCGCTGGCTATGATGTTGATCACAGTCATGGCTATAGGGAGCACATTGACTTGAAAACTGCCTATGCTGAACAGCTGGTCTGGGGATCCCAGATCCTTTATGAACCAAAGGCTCTGTCCTTTAAGCATCTCCAGATTGGAGAGGTACACATAGGCGGCGATGAAGAAAGGCACCTGGATTATCAGGCTTATGGAGCTTCGGAGCGCCATAACCGGATGGTAGTGGTTCTGCCGGTAGAAGGTGGAGAGTATCATATACCTCTCATCCCCCTTGAACACAGCCTTTATCTCGTCAATCTCCGGCTTGAAGGCCTTCTGGATATCCCGCTCCTTCTGCTGCCACCTCTCTGCAATTATGTAGAGAGGCAGGGAAAGGAAGCTTACTGCCAGGCTCACCGCCGCCAGCGAGATGCCGCAGTTTTCCCACCGCCAGTAGAAAAGCTGGAACACCAGCTCGATAAGGAGCTCTATCGGGTATATGAAAATAAGATATAGTATGTTCACTTAAGGCGCTTGCTAAGCCCTTTGAATGCGTACTTAATAAAATGCACTGCCGATGTCGCCAGAGGCAATCCTAACTCTTTGCGGTAGATATCCCAGGTCCAGCCCATAGCCTTGAGCTTGCTGTCGGAGACCGATGTGCCGCTTTCCCGGTAGTAGGCCTCCACCGTGCCGGTATTCCGGGCTATAAATCCTTTCTGCAGTACCTGCAACCACATAAGATAGTCCTCGTGGTGGATCTCCTTCTGGAACACCTTACCCACCTTGGCTGTATCATAGATGCCGGTAAGGTTTCCTATGCAGTTGCCATCCAGAAGCTGGTCAAAGCTCACCGATGCCGGTGATGTGACCACTGCAGGGCGCACCTTGCCTTCCCTATCCATCTTCTTGTAAAAAGAGAAAACTACAGCACAGTCCTTCCAATTGAAAAGAGGCAGCTGGTGAGCCAGCTTGTCGGGGAGCCACTGGTCGTCGCAATCCAAAAAGGCAATAAATTGCCCCTGGGCTGCCTCTATCCCCACATTCCGAGCAGTTGCAGGCTTTCCGGTGGAGCACTCTGTATGGAGCAGCTTTATACGGCTCTCCTTGGCACAGTACTCTTCTGCTATGACTACGCTCCCATCGGTGGAAGCATCATCTACAATAAGGAGTTCCCAGTCGGCAAAGGTCTGTGCCAGGACAGACTCCACCGCCTGTGAAAGGTATTTCTCGCCATTATGGCATGGCATTATGACAGATACAGTCGCCATTACTTAAACAGGTACTTCCTCAGCTTGCCGAAAGCTTTAAGGGACCGCTTAAGGTCGTCAGGGTTACGGAGCCCTACCCACAGGCGGTGGAGGATATAGCGGAACCGGAGGTAATACTTCTTCCGGGCATAGTTGCAGAAGTCCACCATCTCCTGTGCAGATAGACCCGGCAGGTTCAGCACTGTGTTGTGGGTGCCGTCCTCGTTACAATACTGTTCATAATCTAAGGTAAGGTTGCCGTTCTTCCGGGCCAGATCATAGGCCTCTGTCCCCGGATATGGAATCAACGGGAAGAACTGGGCTGTGTCTGTATTCAGTGCAAGCGCCAGCTTAAGGGTATCCTCCATGGTTTGGCGGGTCTCGCCGTCGTTACCCACCATATAGCAGGCATGAATAAGAAGTCCTGCCTTTTTGGCGTTCTTGACATAATCGTATATCTGCTCCAGCTTGATTCCTTTCTTGATGTTGTCCAGAATCTGCTGACTGCCGCTTTCAAAGCCAGGAATGATAAGACGGCATCCTGCCTTCTTCATCAGCCTCATAGTGTCCAGATCCAGGGTGTTGGCCCGGGCGTTGCACAGCCATTTAAGCCGCTTCTGGAGCCCTGCTTCTATCAGGAGCTCAGAAATCCGCCGCACCCTTCCCTTGTCTATGGTAAAGGTGTCATCCTCGATAACCACTTCCTTCACGTCAGGGAAGTTGTCGGCAATGTACTGGAACTCCTCCACCACGCTCTCTGGGCTCCGGGCCCTGAAAGGATGGCCATGCATAACCTGGGGGTAGACACAGAAGGTGCACCGGCAGGGACAGCCCCGGCCTGTGAATATCTGCACGGCAGGATAAGTAGATGCGGCAAAAAAGTAGTCCCGTTCATCCAAGTTTTCTTTAATGAACTGGGCGGCGAAGGGGATGTCGTCCATGTCGGTGATATGTGGCATAGGATCGGTAAAGGCAAAGCAGCCGTTCAGATGCAGACACAGTCCTCGCACTTTCTCAAGAGGTGTCCCTTTATCCATGGCATCAGCCAGCTCACGGATAGTGTAGTCAAACTCCCCTATTGCAACCGCATCTATCTGATCGTTGTAGCTCAGAGTCTCCTCTGCACAGGCGGTTGGATGGGTTCCAACCAGAATCACAAAGGAGTCAGGGTACCTTTTCTTAAGAAAAGCACCAAAGGCTACGTCGTTCTTTATGGAAGGGGTGCTGGTGTCCAGGACAAAGAGAACCTGTTCGCCTCCAACCTTCTTCTCAACCAGATCCAGGGTCTCATATTCGTCCAAAGGCTTGGCCGGCGCATCGATAAAGTCCACCCTATGGCCATACTTCTGGCAGTAGGCGGCTGCATAAATAAGCCAGAGAGGATAGTATAAAGCGCCGCTTTTAGTTATAGCCGGGCTCCGGGACTCCCGTGAGAATTTTCCATATTCCGCCTTGAAGGGCGGGTTAATAAACACTATATGCATTTAATATTTCCCAAAATCAAGTTCAGCCACCTGATGGGTGACCCGCTGCTCCACTGGGGGCAGCTTCATATAATCGCCGAAAAGCTCGGTCAAAAAAGCATGATACTCTTTCAGGACCATAAAAGAATCATCCTCAAAGGGCAGCTCTGTATATTCGCCAAAGAGATATGCACTCCGCATCTCCCTGGGGATTCCGTAACGTCCGGAAAGATAGGCCCTGGTATTGGTCTTCTTTTTATTCAACCGATAAGGATAGTTGATTATGGTATTGCGCAACCACCCCTTTGGCACCCAGAAGAAGCAGATCTTCATAGCCTTGGCAACAAACCGCTTGAACTTGGTTGTACCGTTATGATATCCATTCTTCATGGAATAGAGGACTACGCAGAAGTTCAGCCAGCAGAAATAGAGCTTTGCCAGCAGTTTGTTGTCATAAATGTTATCGTATGGCAGCACGTCCACCAGAAAACCGAAGTTTTTCGCATCATCTGGCTGCTGGATATTCCGGTATGTTGTATCTTTAAGTACTACTTTAGAGAAGAAAGTTCCAATCTTAGGATCATGCTGAATAGCAAGCAGAGAGAATTCCGGTCCCAGCTCTTTGGGGGCAATCTCTATAAAGCGGTCATAATCAGGCCGCATCATAGCGATGTCTATGTCATCATCCCATGGGATAAAGCCTTTATGCCGTACCGCTCCAATAAGGGTACCTCCAGTAAGGAAGTACTTAATATCATGCTTGGTGCATATCCGCTTTATCTCCTTAAGTACCTTAAGTTCTAAAAGCTGTACTTTCCGGAGTTCCTCCGGAGTAAGGGTTTTGCCTATCATTGTATCCCTATTGCCTCGCAAACCTTAGCACAGGCATCCTTGTTTTCAAAAGAGCCATAATCAGTATAGTGCTTATCCAAAGCTTTCTTGTAGGCATCCTGGTCAAATTCCAAAATGTTCTGAGCAAGTTCGGAATCATTCTGTGCCATCGGGAACGGCCAAGTGAATGGATCGGTATAGAAACCACGCTCTGCAATATATTGCTTCAGGTCGGGGGCATAAAGAAAACAAGGTCTTCCAGTTAAGCCAAAATCCCACATAGAAGAGGAATAATCAGTTATAAGCACATCAGCAGCACACAGCAATTCCTGCATATCTTCATACTTGGTTGCATCCACCACAGAATCAGGCAACTGCTCAATCAGGCTGGAATCAAAGTAGTGGCTGCGGAAGAACAAAATCCACTTGCCATCGTATTTCTGTTCTAATGCATTAAGTAGTCGCTTATAATCAGGGGCAACCTTGATATTCTTGCCTCCCTCTTTATATCCAGTTAGACCTCTGTATGTGGGAGCATACAGCACAATTTTTAAATCAGAATGAAAAGGCAACCCGAAATACTCGTAAACCTTCTGTTTGAGCAAATTTATTTTTTGTGGATAAAAGAACACTTCATTCCGTGGCATTCCTGTTTTTATAAACTTAGATTCCGGCACCCATTTAGAGGGGGCTTGGACTTCGGTATATTTTCGGCTTGATGAGATATAGTGGGTTATCTGTCTGGCATTTCGCTTCTGGTCCATAAGCATAAGGCGGCTCCACTTTTCATATGAGCCCACCCTTTTATACGCTCCACCGCCATGCCAGGTCTCAAGCATAACCTGACTCTTTCGCAATGGAATCCACCACATGAAATCGTTATTAGTGATGATATATTTACTGGTCATCATGTGGATAAAGGACTTGAAAGTAAGTCTCTTAACACACTCTGCCCCAGGGATTTCCTGGGCAGCATCAGCAAGTTCCCAGATATACTTGTATGAATTCCCATATTTTTCCAGCATGTGGAGGAAAAGATATTTTGGGCTGCAGCCATATTTCTTCCCATGGAAAGCCCTAAAATAGACCTTTTTACTGTCCACCGGCAGAATCATAAAAATATGAAGAACAAGAAAAATTATAAATTTGCTGAAAAAATTAACTATGTCTTTCACTTTTCAGGCTTTCTACAAGTCGGTAAATCATTTTCTCAAGTCCAACAGATGCAGTCCAGCCCAGTTTTTCAAGTTTAGCAGAATCAAGCTGCAGTTTGACTACTGGATTATATCCTAGCTTTCCTGTGTCCTCCGCGATATCAAATACAACTTTTATCCCCGATGCAGGGTAAAGTCTGCAGAAAAGAGCTGCCATATCTGCAATCGAGATAGTTGTATTCCGGTTTGCAATATTATAAGCTTCTCCGGCCTTTCCCATAGCCAAAACTGTAAGCAGCCCTGTGATTGCGTCAGTGGTATAGCAGTAATTCCGGACAGTTTCCCCCTTTGTCTTAAGGATAATATCCTTATCCTCAATCACACTTCTGGCAAACTGGGCAAAAACCCGGTTATCGTTATACTGGACACCAGCCCCAAAGGTCTGGCACAGCCTGGCAATCTTAACCGAAACACCATACTGACTTTGATATGCCCTACATAGGGTTTCCACCAGTCGCTTGCTTTCAGAATAACTGGAACGTACAGAGACTGGCTCAAGATAACCAAAGTCTTTTTCTGTCACATTTTTTATTCCCTCTACCCCGGGGAAAGATCCATAGACCTCGAGAGAACTGAGATATATAAATCCTTTAAGTTTTTTTTCTATGCACTGTACAAGAAGGTTCTTTGCTCCTTCGACTGCTACATTGATGGTGTCTACAGGTTTTTCCACAAAAGTTTTTGAATCAGTAGTGCTGGCTGTATGAATAATATAGTCAAGTTTATAATCCGAGATATCAAGTTCTGTTATGTCTGAGAAAACAGGGATAATCTTCCCATTCATATAGCCATCAAAGACAGAATCAAATTTCACTTTGTTTCTGCAGCAAGCGTAGACTGTATCAGCATAAGAATATAATGCCTTAACAAGCAGAGAGCCCAAAAGCCCTGTAGCGCCTGTCACAAGCACAGTACTCCCCATAAATGGCTCAAAATACTTCCTCTGCTGTATGAGTTCTTTTATGTCTGATTCAACTATAGGATTCATCATAATCCGAAAATCTGCTGATTCTCACGCGCATCATAGAGAGCCCGGAAAGTATAAAAGTCTGATGGAGTAGTAATCTTAATATTATCCGTACTTCCTGGCACTACATAAAGGTCATGACCATAATGCTTCATCAAAGAAGCAGAGTCAATCATGTCGGTATTGCCATCTTTTATAGCTTTCTTATGGGTAGCAAGAAGCTCTCCCAAATAGAAGCACTGGGGAGCCTTGGCATGATAACACTTGCTCCTGTCTGTTATTGACTCCACTTTTTTCCCATTCAGTTCCACTATAGTTTCAATAGCTGGAGTTACTGTAATAGCCGAACCATTTTTCTTGACCGACTTGATGCAATCGGATATAAGCGTATCGGTGACAAATGGCCGCACACCGTCATGTACAAGTACAATGGAATCCTCTGGGGCGAAGTCAGACAGAGCGCAGAGCCCATTATATATAGATTCCTGTCCTGTCTTCCCACCAGCAACAATAATACGAACCTTGTCCATACCATACTGAGCCAGCAATCTCTGAAGATAGTTGATCCATCCCTTGATGCAGACAACCACTATGTTGTCTACCTCGGGATGATTCTGGAAGTTCTCCAGAGTATGAATGATAATCTCCTTGCCATACAATTTAAGAAACTGCTTCGGCTTAGATCGGCTGTTCATGCGGCGACCTGCTCCACCTGCAAAAATCAATACATTATTCATTTGTCAATCCTAATATTGCATTTTTAATTATTCTTACTAGTCTATACTTATGATTTGGGAATGTATGAATATAATCATATTTATTCCAATAGAACTTTATTGCTTTAATTTTATCTTTTAAACCTAATTTTCCACTTTTCATGTTAAGAAACAATGTACTGTTTTTAATTATTTCTTCTTGTTCTCTTGAAATATTATAACGCTTTTTTATTTCGTTAATATACTTGAATCTTTCAGGCGAATATTTTTTTCCACGGAATATTTTTATTATAGAATTAAGAATTCTCTGAAATGTATTTCTTTTGGTATGTGTAGTTGTTTGTTTTAAATGTTGTCTGTAAAAAGTTATAATTTCAAAAGTATATCTAATTCTATCTTCAAAACAAGAACATAATGCAAACCATGTGTCATGGAATGGAATAATATCTGGGATAGGCATTGCTTTGGATAAAAAAGATTTATGCATTAACATTGATGCACCTTGAAATGCGTTTCGGGAACACAGCATCTTGTACAAGAGATTATCTGAATCATTAAAACAATATAATTCATCAACCTCATTCAACTTTATCCTTAGTGTTTTTCCCTGCTCGTCTATTAATTCAGCATTGCCACATGCTAATTTATGCCCTTGGATTAATTTAAACAACTTCTCCAGATGGTCAAGGGTCCAAATATCATCCTGATCACTTAAAGCTATATACTCCCCTGAACAAAGTGATATTGCTTTTTCAAAGTTCTTTTTAAATCCAAGATTTTCCCTATTTATAAAAAGTTTTATACGGCTATCTTTTTTACAGTATTCCTGAATTATTTCAACAGTTGAGTCTTTCGAGCAATCATCACAAATAATTAATTCAAAATTAGAATAGGTCTGAGAAAGAATTGAATCAAGCTGTTCAGCAAGATATTTCTCTCCATTATAGGTCGTCATTGCGATAGAAATCAGTGGATTCATTAATTAAAAACCTATTTTTTTAATACATTTAGTAAGAGATTCTTTCCAATATGGAATATCAATATTAAAAGTTTCTTTTATTTTTGCTTTATCTAAAACTGAATATGCAGGACGTTTTACTTTTGTCGGAAATTCGTCTGAACGGCAAGGTAATATCCTACATTTAATATTGTTTACCTGGTTTGCGATTTCAACTGCAAAATCATACCAGGAAATAACACCCTCGTTAGTAAAATGATATATTCCTTCGTTGTCTATGTACTTTCTTGTTTCGACTATATCAATAATAATTTTTGCCAAATCACCTGCATATGTAGGAGAACCAATCTGATCATAGACTACTTTTATACTTTCTTTTTCAGAGATTAGCCTAATCATTGTTTTAACAAAGTTGTTGCCAAAAGAGGAATACAGCCATGCAGTCCTAATAATTAATGCTTTACAGCCTATATCCTTTATCGCCTGTTCTCCGGCAAACTTTGTTTTTCCATAGATACCAAGTGGATTAGCTATATCATCCTCTTTATAAGGCAGATTCCCGACTCCACCAAATACATAGTCTGTTGAAATATGAATTAAAAATACACTATTTTCTTTTGAAACTTCTGCAAGATTTTTTACAGCTATATGATTTACTAAATCTGCCCTTTTAAACTCTTCTTCTGCTTTTTCGACAGCAGTATATGCAGCACAATTAATAATTATTTCAATTCTATTATCAGAAATATATTTTTGGATTCTTCCTTTATCTGTTATATCAAGATTTTCTCTACTGGTAAAAAAATAATTATTCTTTGAATCTTTTTCTAAGTTATGTATTTCATTACCAAGCTGTCCATTTGCACCAGTTATAAGAATATTCATATCGTTTATTCAAAAACCCAAGCATCTTTTAGAAGAGGATGCTTTTTATCCTTTTCTGAAAGGATGATATCCTTTACTGGTACTTTCCAATCTATAGCTAAATCAGGATCATCCCAAGCGATGGCACCTTCACTCTGAGGATTATAATAACTGTCACATTTATATTGAAAAACAACTTCTTTACTTAAAACAACAAAGCCATGTGCAAAACCTTTGGGAATAAACATCATCAAATGATTAGCCGCCGAGAGCTCGGCACCAACATATTGGCCAAAGGTAGGAGAAGATTTACGTATATCGACAGCAACATCCCATACTTTTCCTTTTACAACTTGGATTAACTTTGCCTGTGTATAAGGTGGTTTCTGAAAATGAAGTCCTCTGAGAACTCCATATGATGACTTTGATTCGTTATCTTGAACAAAGGTTGTTTTTGAAACATTTGCTTCAAACTCATCCTGGCGGAAGCTTTCAAAGAAATAACCTCGATTATCTTTGATAACTCTGGGTTCTAATATAACAACACCATCAAGTTTTGTTTTTATGTATCTCATTTATTTCCTATTAACATAGTTCTTTTCTATCCATTTAAGATATTCTCCAGAACGGATAGATTCTGCCCATTTAATATTTTCCAAATACCATTGTACAGTCTTTCTAAGCCCCTGTCCAAAATCTACCGACTGTTTCCAGCCAAGCTCTTTTTTAAGTTTTGAACAATCTATAGCATAACGGCGGTCATGCCCTGGCCTATCCTTTACAAAGGTTATAAGTCCCTTTATTTCTGCTTCGTCAGCACCTGTATCCTGGGCAAATATCTCGCATAGGGTGTTCACCAACTTGATATTTTCCCACTCATTCTCACCACCAATATTGTAACTATCTCCAACTTTTCCATTCTGAAGAACAGTCCAAACTGCACTGTTGTGATCTTCAACATAGAGCCAATCCCTGATATTTTTTCCGTCGCCATAAACTGGAAGCGGTTTTCTGTCCCGCATATTATAAATCATTACAGGAATAAGCTTTTCTGGGAACTGGTATGATCCATAATTATTTGAACAATTGGTAAGAGTAATAGGCAAACCATATGTATGAAAATAAGCCCTTACCAAATGATCGCTGGAAGCCTTTGAGGAGCTGTATGGACTCCGGGGGTAATATGGTGTTGTTTCTGTAAAATAGCCTGTCGAGCCAAGGCTACCAAAGACCTCATCTGTGCTGACATGGTGGAACCGTACATCTTTTCTATCCTTCCAAACAGAACGACAAGCCTCAAGTAAAGAAAATGTACCATTAATATTGGTCTGAATGAACTCTCCCGGGCCAAGTATGCTTCTATCCACATGGCTCTCTGCCGCCAGATGGATGACTGCGTCTATATCATATTGCTTGAATATACGTACATTATTGTCAAAATTGCAGATATCGCCATGCTCAAAAAAATACCTCTTTCCCTTCTCTTTTTTCTCAATATCAACAATATTCAACGGGTTTCCAGCATAAGTCAACTTGTCAAGATTGATTATTCGTCCATCAAAATCGGTTTTCTCAAAAATATAGCGTATTAAGTTGCTGCCAATAAAGCCAGCTCCACCAGTAATAAGGATGTTATTGTACTTCATGATAAATACTCTGCAATATACTTTAAATATGTACCATAATCTGTTTTATAACCAGCTGCCAAATTCAACAACTGTTCTTTAGATATCCATTTTTTGCGATATGCAATTTCCTCAATACAGGAAACATAAAGACCCTGTCGCTTCTGAATTGTAGCTACATAATTTGAAGCCTCCAAAAGACCATCATAAGTTCCTGTATCAAGCCAAGCAAAACCACGCCCCAAGAGTTGAACCTTAAGCTTATTTTCTGCTATATAGTCATTGTTTATTGAGGTTATTTCTATTTCACCTCTGGCTGAAGGTTTAGTGTTTTCTGCTTTTTGGATAACATCATTAGGATAGAAGTATAATCCGGGAACTGCATAATTAGATTTCGGTTTGGAAGGTTTCTCCTCTATAGAAATAGCTTTCCAACTATCATCAAACTCGACAACTCCATATGCTGTTGGATCTTTTACAAAATAGCCGAATATTACTGCATTATTTGTTTTTTCAACTGTTTCGCGACCTTGCCTTAATATGGTTGGCAACCCCTGTCCATAGAAGATATTGTCACCTAATATCATCACAACAGAATCCTGCCCAATAAAGTCTTTGCCTATAATAAAAGCATCAGCGAGTCCACGAGGAGTATCCTGAACCTTATACTGGAAATTCATGCCCAGATTCTCACCACTGCCAAGAAGTTTCTCATACAGGAACAAGTCGCTTCTGGTTGAAATAATTAGAATATCTTTTATTCCTGCCAGCATCAAAACCGACAAAGGATAATAAACCATTGGTTTGTCATATACTGGAAGAAGTTGTTTAGATACTGCTTTTGTAATAGGGTATAATCTTGTTCCAGATCCTCCAGCAAGAATAATTCCTTTCATTTAATAATCCTCCACCCCTTATTTTAAAGACTATTTCTAACCTGTTCTACAGATTCAAAAAACTTTTTATATTCATCTGGAGCCCAACGCTCCCGAATTCGCTGCTGAACACCAGCTGCTCCAACTACAGAAGGAACAGACAGAGAAACCCCCCTTACCCCATGCTCGCCCATAAGCGGAGAACATACCGATGCAATAGTCGGCTTTTGATTAATAATTGCATCTGCTAAATAGCAAACACATGTGGCAATTCCGTAATGAGTCTTTCCTTTTGCCTTGATTATTTCTGTTCCCATTTTCTTTGTTTGCAAAGCAATTTTATTCTTAATCTCATCATTCCATTTAATATTGCATGCAGAACAATACTCTTGAATTGGGATGCCTCCAATCCTTACGCTGCTCCAAAGCGGCACCTGACTATCTCCATGTTCTCCTACAACATAACCACTGACTACACCAGTACTCAAGCCAACATAATCTGCAATTGACCGGATAAATCTTGAAGTATCAAGAACGCAGCCAGAACCCATTATCATTCCATTTGGAAGGTCCATCCATTCAGATACTTTTTGAACAAGAATATCTATAGGGTTAGAGATAATTAGAAGAACTCCTCTGGTATAATATTGTTTAATAGATGTAATAACATCTTTCATTATTGTTATATTCTCATTGGCCATATCAAGGCGGGATTCTCCGTCTCTTCGGTTACGGCCAGCAGTAATAACAATTAAATCACAATCTTTACAGTCTGAATAATCACCTGCATATAAATCAACGGTTCCCATGTTAGGGATTCCATGCCGAATATCCTTAGCTTCTCCTGCAGCTTTTTCCTGAACAACATCTACTAAGACGATTTTTCTAGCAATATCTCGTAATGCCAGAGCATAGGCAATAGAACTACCAACAAAGCCGGCTCCAATAATTGCCACTTTTCTATTACCAATTTTGTTAACTATGTACATATCTTTTTTATTCTATATTAATAAATCTTGATAGCTCTGCAACAAGATTATGACCATCCCAAATTGCATCTATATCCATTGCTTTTCCAATAGGAACAATCCTATCTATTCCTACAAGCTTGTTTTCAACAACCGCCTGTAACAACTTTTCTGGATCAATACCGAAATAAGTAATAGTTTGATATTTTGAATCGACAACATCAAACAGATTGTTGAAACCGTTCAAGGAGTATTCATAGAAATATCCACACTTCCCTCTTAAGTTTTCAACATTGGGGATAATCTCCTTGATTTCACATCGGTAAAGGTAATTATCATCGTACATTATTTTATCAATGATATCGCCGCTTTTTATTGAATCCTCACAGGCTTTTGTATACTTGTCAACACAAACGGCATCCTGAAGATGATATTTGTTTTTTACAGTTTTCTCAACGGCATTCCAGAAGATTCTGCGTCCTTGTTCATTATCATTGACCCAATAAATCATCTGGGGAGAAGAACATGCATTCTGATCCATTAGAAAAGTATCATTATAAAAATTCTCAGACAGTCGCTTCAACTTTACATCATCAAGGGATAAAACTTTTTCTGCATCAATAATACAAATTGAATATCTGTCTGCAAAGGTTATATCAATACACCTTGGTTTTGTTTTCAAATTCCTCATTATCTCTATCGTCTTATCTCCACCCCAAATCATTCTTGCATCTGCTATCATAGAGAAACTCTCGGAAATCTCATTGTCCCGCTCGTATTTGACAAATGCTGTTCTCTCTTTGATTGCTGGGTATTTTTCTAACACATCCTTAATAAAACTAATTAGAACACTTACTTGTTCAAACTCTTTACTTGGAATCCGGACAATGTTTGCGTTCCCTGACAACAGACTGAAAAAGAACGAGAAGGCAAAATTAACCGGGATATTAGAAGGTGCTATATGAAAACACAGCCCACGGCCAAGGCGACAGCTATAATCATTAACAATGCTCTTTTTCTTATCTATATTTGCCTTACGGCACCAGAATGCAACTGCAGACAAGTCAGGATACTGTCTTGCTGCCGGAGATTTTAGTATTACAGAAGACAATTCATTCAAAAAACTACATGCCTCGGGAGAGAAAGTCTGCAGTGGTTTCACATTAATATTATCATTGCCAATTAAATATTCAATGTTTTTCATATGTATCTGAACATCCTCTTATTTCTGCATTCTTAATGCGTCCAAGTATTTTGAAATATTTACCCTTTCTTCCACAAGGACAATCATCTTCTCCAAGAACAATTCCCTCATCTTCTGTCAGAATAGAATGCCCTGGATAACTGGATGGCAAAACGGATAACAACTGAATAAGTCCTCTTTCCCCCGTTGGGCAAACAGAGAAATCCTGTGGTTTACGAATTATTATATCTGAATAATTTGAACAATGCATATGACCATGTTCACACTCTACAAATACAGAACCCAGCTGCTCTGCCATACCATAATAGTTATAAACATGAACATTTCCCAGAACACACTGGATGCGTTTGTTATATGATATTGTATCAATTGCCTCGGCCTTAAGCTTTTTCCAGCCTCCGATATGGAATAGAATTCCGTTTTTAATATTAAAATGCTTGTTCTGTTTTTCCAGTTCTTTGACAACAAACTGCCAGATCATATATGTATATCCAAACATCAGGATGGTTTCGTCATTATGTTCTGCCAAAAACTGCTCAACCTTATTAATATCTAACTGCATATTTTCATCAAGGGCATAGGTTATATTTCTTCCAAAGGTTGTAAACCCTATGATTCCAGCTCCGCGGGCAGAAAACATGCTGCGGTCTTTCTTTACCATTTCAGTATCCAGAAGAAGCAGTGGCAATCTCTGCTTGCCGATGAAAGATGAAATAATATGGGTCAATGTCTTTGTCTGATTAAGTGTATTTTCCTTACTTAAAAATATTTTTGATACAGACTGGCCTGTTGTTCCGGAAGATGTCATTGTCTTAAAGATTTCTTCAGCGGTTATGCTTTTCAGGTCAAACATCTTAAACAATCTGACAGGAATATAAGGAATCTCTTCAATATTCTTAATGGAATTTATATCAATACCAAGTTTACACAAAATATTGTTATACTCGTTGCATTTACTTGCATGATATTCTGTCAAAGCAAGCATCTCGTCAAAGAATATTTTTTCTTTTTCAGTTTTGCTTAATCCATATGGTTCAATTTCATGAAATTTTTCTAAATTCATTGTTGATTTTCCTTGTCATATTCCCGTAGGTAAATATCTATAGGGTTTTCAAAATGAGCATCAAAATATGAATATAGATTCATAACAGCTGTATTTCTTGTGCTGATCCGCCCCTCAAGTGTTTTATAGCCCTTATCTTTTGCAATCTGAACCGCTTTTGAATAAAGAGACATGGCTGCCCCGGTCAATCTATACTTCTCGTCAACCGCAGCCAGATGAACAAATAATGTATCTTCTGCTGTTTCTTTCAATGCCAGAAAGCCCACAACAGTATCTTTGAATTTAGCAACCAAGACAGACTCCAAGTCATCTATCCATTCTTTCATGATTGACTCAAATAGATCCTCATCATCAAAATTTATTCGCAGATGAAATCTTCTGTCATAAGGAAAAGACTTTAATGCAATATTTTCTATTTCCTTTTTATATTTGGTTGTTTCTTCCACATTTAATCTGATTAGTTTATCAAGATTCAAATCAATCTTCAAAACATGAATATCGGTCTGGATAGTACGTTCCACCAGCTTAAATCCATTATTGAACATCAAAATCTCATTCTCGTTGGACGTTGGTAAAGATATTTTAACAATATCGCCTTTAGAAACAACATCTGCAGTATCGGCCTCTATAATTGTAGTATTGTTGATTATTTTAAGCTTTTCCAATTGTCTTCTCTAATTCACTATATAATGTTTTTCCAGCCTCATTCTTGGGAATCTCGCTTATGACACTAACTCCGAAAGCAGCTCTGTTTAATCCTGTCTTCTCAGATATAAAAGTAATTATCTTATCTTTATAAGAATCGTCTGTTATGAAAATCTTCATATTGTCGTCAACTCCGGCACAAGCACATTCAATTTCTGGGAAATGTGCTTTTATCAACCGCTCGGTCTCATCAAGATTAACCCTGT
This sequence comes from Spirochaetia bacterium, assembly GCA_017642445.1. GTDB lineage: Bacteria > Spirochaetota > Spirochaetia > CADAEX01 > CADAEX01 > CADAEX01. The sequence continues at coordinate 56,702 of JAGCPA010000092.1, read as the reverse complement.
TTCCATATATTTTCAGAAACCGTTTTTTTCTTCCAACAATATAGAAGAAGCCGTCGTTATCAAACTTTGCCATATCTCCCGTAATAAGCCTGCCATGCCGCTCATCCCCAAGAGAAAGATCTTCTCCGCACTGAGCATACCCAAGGGTAACGTTTTCTCCTTCATAAACCAGCTCGCCTACCGTTTCCGGCTCTGTTATTGTCTTGCCATCAACATCTATAAGAGATAACTTTCCTCTGGGAATTGCAATTCCCATTGATCCATATTTCTCCAAGGACTTCTCTGCTGGCAAATAGCTCATTCTTGCAGTAGCTTCTGTCTGTCCATACATAACAATGAACTTCTTTCCATTTTTTAAAGCCCATTCTGCAAACTTTTCGTGCAATTCTGGAGATAATTTTCCACCTGCCTGGGTCATGTACCGCAAAGATGGTAAACTCATCATAAAGAACCGAAGCCGCGCCAACATCTCGTATGTATATGGAACGCCCCCAAATGATGTTGCCTCATACTCTTTGAACTGCTGCCAGAATTCTTTTTGCATCAATCCCTTTTCGGTCAGGATAATACTAGCACCCACCCATAGATGGGTATTTAAAATGGAAATACCGTATGTATAGTTCATAGGAAGAGTTGTGATTGGACGTTCTGTCGAATCCAGCTTCAAGTATTCCACTATCGATTTTGTATTGGCCTCTATGTTTCTGTAACTCTGCCGAACCAACTTAGGACTACCCGTAGAGCCAGATGTTGTCAAAAGCAGTGCTAGGTCATCAAAAAGTTTATATTCGTGATTAAAGGGGGTTTTAAGAAGTGCATAATCTAATTTTTCATAAACACACCGATAATCCGAGAATCTTGACTTCTGATCTTTAGGAACATAAATATAATCTGGCTTATATGTTTCAAGACAATGTCCAAGCAGTTCATCATCAAGGTCTGCCTTTAGCATAAGAGGGACTATTCTTGCGTTTAAGAATCCAATATAACCAACCAAGGATCCGATTTCATTCCTGCAAAGGTTAAAGACAAGACATCGAGATGGAATATTCATTGTTAAATTTTTGCAGTGTGAATTAAATTCAGAGTATGTTACTTTTTGTCCATTTTCAGTAACTACAGCTATATTTTGTCCATATTTATCTAAATTCCACATTTATCTTTCCACCTTTCATTATATCACTCAATAAAAAAGGATTTCCATGTCCTGGCATAATCATCATATCTTCTTTCAATTTCTGTTCTAGGAATGGCAATGTCTCGTTTATATATACTTTCTTGTTTCCTCGGGGGAATCGGGTAATTATAGGTAAATCCTTCATCAAAGAATCCCCCATAAATGCAATCTTATTATCAAAAATTATACCACAGGAACCCGGAGAGTGCCCCAAAACCTTAAAAAACTCAAGTTTATGGCTACCCCATTGCTCTATAAGGCTATCCTCAAAAGTTATATCTGCTTTATATGTTTGGGGAACATATTGTTTTTTAAATTCTTCAAGAAGATTTGTCCCATTTAACCTATCCTGCTCCTCAAGAATAAAGCTGATCAGGATGGGGCGTCTATTTTCTTCCAAAGAAATATAATCCGAACATTTTTTTGTACAAATAAGCTTACTTGGAAATTTCTGCTGGAACCAATATATACCTGATGTATGGTCTGTATGCTCATGGGTCAGTAGTATAATTACATTTTTTACTTTTTCTAATAAACTTATCGCATATACATCCTCATGAGGATCAACAACAAAAGCCCTGTCTTCCTCAACAAGGATGTACATGTTGGAATTAATATATTTATAGACTGACCGATATATTGTTAAATCATCAATATGAAAAAAATCCATATTTACTTAGCAAAATCAATATCATATTTTGCTAATAGTTCTTTTCCTTTCTCAAAAGAATTAAGGTCGATGATATCATCGGTCTCCATCATAATATTGAAAGCTTCTTCCAGGTTTGCAATAAGCCCCATATGTCCCACAGAGTCCCATGCCTTGATATCCTGAAATTTTAATACCTTTGCCTCCTCTTCTGAAATTCCAAATGTATCAACAAATACCTTTGTATAAATCTCTAGATTTGTCATTTTGTAATCTCCTTATAAGTTTTTAATATTTTTTCTTTTATTTGATTAAGATTCAATTCATATTGATCAATCAGGTAGGTATAAGAGCCCGCTGCTTTATACTCATCTGACAACCCTAAAATCCTTTGGGGAGGGCTGTTGGGGGACATGGCAACCACTTCGGAAACAGCACTTCCCAGTCCTCCATAAACAGAATGTTCTTCAACTGTTATAATAAGCTTTGTGTTAAAACATTCTCTCACAGCATCAACATCTAAAGGTTTAATAGTATGCATATTAACTACTTTAACACTAATCCCTTCTTCTTCAAGAAGCTTTGCTGCAGACAAAGAATTGAAAACCATTGAGCCTGTCGCAATAATTGCAATATCATTTCCATCTTTAATTGTTATTGCTTTTCCAATCTCGAAATCATAATCGCTTTTATAAACCGGGGGATTATTAATTCCTCCAGTAAGCCTCAAATATACTGGTGCATTAATCTTTGCCGACGCAATCGTTGCTTTGATTGTTTCTGTACAATCAGCTGGAGAAATAATTATGATATTAGGGAGGCTTCGTATTAAAGCAATATCCTCGTTGCAGAAATGAGTGGGTCCTAGAATTCCAACCGAAAGTCCTGAGGTCAAACCAACTATTTTTACTGGTAAATTCATATATCCCATATTAACTTTTATTTGATCGGCAGCCCTTAAACTGTCAAAGGCGGCATAAGTTGACACAAATGGGATAAACCCTTCTTTTGCAAGGCCTGCCGCAATTCCTATTAAATTTTGTTCAGAAATACCAACATTATAAAAATTTTTCGGATAATTCTCGCTTAATCTATCCAGGCCAGAAAAAGAACATACATCTGCTGTTAAAAAAACTATATTAGGATTATTCTGCACCACCTCAACGGCTGCTATTCCGTAAGCCCCAGAAGAACCAAGTCTTGACCAAATCTTCATATTAATAGGGGTATAATCAATCATCGTTCTAACTCCACTTCAGCTATAGCCTGTTCATATTGTTCTTTTGTCAGTCTCTTGTTGTGCCATGTTTTATCATTCTCTATAAACGAAACACCTTTCCCTTTTATCGTATTTGCAATTATTGCCATAGGCTGATTATCATGTGCTATATTTAATGCATTCAATATTTCTTCCTCATTATGTCCATCAACCGACACTGCTTTAAAACCGAACGCCATAAATTTTTTATCAAGAAGACCCATCGACATAACGTCATCTGTCTTTCCATCATATTGAAGTCCATTTTTATCTACAATGACAATAAGATTATCTAGTTTATAATGTGCGGCAGACATCGCAGCTTCCCAAACAGAACCTTCATTGCACTCACCATCACCCAAGACCACATAAACTTTTGATTTATCATTATTATTACGCTTAAGGCCAAGGGCAACGCCTACTCCCAGAGATAAACCTTGTCCAAGTGAACCTGTGGCGAATTCTATTCCTGGTAGATTATGCAATAATGATGGATGAGCTGGAAGCTTGCTGCCATCCTGTTTAAAAGTCAGAAGATCTTCTTTAAGAAGGTTGTTTTCTTTCATAGCAGCATATTGGGCCATAACACCATGGCCTTTACTAAGAATCACCCTATCCCGGCTTTCAGAATTGAAATCTTCCAAGTTCAATACCCTGGCGTAGAGCACTGCCATAATTTCAACCAATGACAAGGAACCTCCAAGGTGCGAACCCTGATTACCTGTATTTAATCCCATTAATAAAATATCTTTTCTTATTCTTTTTGAGATTATCCTGAGATCATTCATGCTTTTCCACCATCAACTCTTATTATCTGGCCATTGATAAAAGAAGATTTATCCGATGCCAAATACAAAACTAAATCAGCCACTTCATCCGGCTTTCCCAATCGATGCATAGCAGACTGATTTAACAACCTCTCCTTTGCACCTGCTTCCATTAACTTTGCCATATCGGTATCAATTAAACCAGGGGCAACAGCATTAATTCTAATATTATATTTTGCATATTCAGCCGCAAGTGTTTTAGTAAAAGCAATAAATGCGGCTTTTGACACCCCATAGGCACAACTGCCCGCTGTTATATCAATACCTAAAACCGAAGCCAAGTTGATAATACTGCCTTTCTGGTTTTTCATCATAACTTTCATTATTAATTGAATTATTTCCATCTGGGCAAATAAATTTATATCAAAGACCTCTTTTATTTTTGAAATAGGTGTCATTTGAAAAAACCCACCGTGGGCAATGCCTGCTGTATTAACTAAAACATCTATTTTCTGGTTTGTTTTAAATATTTTATTTTTTATCTCTTCTTTTAACGCTGTGGTGTCAGACAAATCAAAGTACAAGGGGGTAATAGTTATATTATATTTTTCAGATAGCCTGCTTATCTTTTCTATAAAATCTGGGGTTTCTTTTCTTGCATGGGCAAAAATGTTTGCTTTATTTTCTGCAAATTTTTCTAAAATTGCATGACCTATTCCCCTATTGGTTCCTGTTATTAAAGCTGTTTTGCCATTAAGCATTGTTTTCCTCTTTAAAGTAAGAAATCCAATATTTTATTTTTTCCTGACGATTCATTTTCCCTGTGGGTGTTCTATATAATTTAATTTTACCAATATAAGTATTTTGGGTTTTTAATAAAGAAAAACCAAAGGACAATCCAACTCCAAAAGTCGCCAAACAAAGAGATTGTACTTTGTGCTGTGATAAATGACGGCATATATCAAGTGTTACTGCCGCTGCTCCACAATTACCATACTGTGTGAATGTTTCGCTGGAATACTTGTCTTTTGGCAGTTTTGCAAAGCCTGCAACCGTTCTGACAATTTGCTTATTCGCCTGATGAAAGGCGAAATAATCAATATCATCTATCGACTTGCCACTCATTTCCATAACTTTTGCTATGCCTTTGGGCCCAATTTCTGTAGTAAACTTGAACACATCAAGTCCTTTCATGATATCATCATACATCCGCCAAACATTGCCAACATTATCTGTTATTTCCAAATCAGCAATATCTCCCCTTATAGGCAAAGCATACCCCCCGGCTGGAGCAATCAGTTTATTCCAATCTTTTCCACGAGTCCCTGTATAAAACCAAGCGGTATTTTCTTCGTCCGTCCATTCCAAAAGTGTTGCTGTACCAGCGTCCCCAAAAAGCATATTTGAATTACGGTTGCGCCGATCAGAATGAGTGCTGGTAATATCGCCAGATAATAGCAATATTTTTTTTGCCACACCTGTAGATATAAGAGCATGAGCCTGCAGCAATCCATGAACATAAGCAGAACATGCCAAACCAGAAATATCAAAGCAAGTACAATCTTCGCTTAAGCCCAACCGCCCTTGTAAAATACATGCATCAGCAGGATAATGGTAATCATGTGAAGAGGATACAACAATCAAAGCATCAACTGTACTTTTGTCAACGGCCAAAGCATCAATTAAATCCCTTGCAGCAGCTTCGCACAAGTCACAGTTGGTTGTGCAATCATCTGTAACATGTCTTGTGCCCAAGCCTAATATTTTTTTATTGCGTTCAAGAAGCTTTAAATCATTGTTGAAAAAATCAATTTCATCATCAATATTAATAACTTTTTCTGGAACAACAGATGTAATACCTCTGATTTTAACATGGTTGAACGTTGACTTTGACATTTTTACATTGCTCCACAATCAATAATGTAGTTTTGTGCCGTAATCCATTTAGATTGCTCAGAGAGCAAATAAACAATCATATTGGCAACATCAGAAACCTTCCCTAGTCCAAAAGGATATTTCCCTTCTGCATATTGGCGTTCTATTTCACCAGCCATACTTGTTTCAATTAATGATGGTGATACACAATTAACACGAACACCAGTCGGTGCAATTTCTCTGGCAATTGATTGCATTGTAGCAATCAATGCTCCCTTAGAACCAGAATAACAAGTCATCCCTGGATCACAATGAATACCTCCTCCAGATGCTATAAATACCATCGAACTTCTTTGCCCTGTATTGTTTCTTTTATCAGCAAAACCCTTAGCCATAAAAACTGGTGCAAAATAATTGATTGCAAATATTTTTTGCATTGTTTCCATATCAACGGAACGCAATGGATGGATTCCACCTAAACCAGCACAATAAGCCATTCCCTGAAACTTGCCATATTTTGCCCTTAAAGTTTTAACATAAAGAGGCAGCCCCTCGATATCTTCTGTCAAATCTTTAACTTCAATAAAGATATTTTCAGGATTTTTGGCTTTTAATTTCATTTCATTGAGTTTATCTTCACGTCTAGCAATCGCTACAACCGTCGCCCCAAGTTCATTTAGCAACAAAGCCACACCTTCACCTATCCCAGAAGATGCACCTGTAACAATAAACCCCTGTTCTCTATAAAAAGAAATCATATTTTATAATCCTGCCTTGGCTGCAATATCTCCAATTGTTTTCATCATTTTATAATCTTTCATCTCAGTCTTAACTCCGAAAGATTTATCCAAAAAGGCCATTGTTGCCATAACAGACAAAGAGTCCCACTCGTCCAAATCAGCTAAAACTGTATCAAACGAAATATCATCTTCTGTCTGTAGTACTTCTACCATTTCATTTAAAAATTCATCTCTAGTCATTTTATTCTCCTTTAAAATATTTGATCCAATAGTTAATTTGCTCTTCTTTTGTCAGTTTGTCGTTGGGAGGAATAAACGTTGAAATACCTCCATTATAACACCCTGACAAATCCAGTGCTGCCCCTCCCCAAGTCAGTCCAACGCCAAAAGCACATAAAATTACTTTATTTAAAGTCTTTGTTTGATCTGATAAAACAGTTACAACTGAATTTGTTGAATTATTTGCATATTTTGAAAAAACATCAGCAGGAGCTTTTTCTACAGGAATACCCGCCTTAGCAACAATATTTTCAATAATTTGTTTGTTGGCCTGATGGATAGCAAATAAATCTACATCAGATGCTGTCCAATTTGCCACTTTCATTGTATCAATAATCAATTGCGGTGCAACATCCATCGTAAATTTGAAGACATCTTCGCCTTTCATTATACCATATTTATTATTCCAATAATTTCCTTGCTCATCAAAAACAGTCATATCAAAAGATTCTTTATCAAATGGCAAGTGTGTACCGCCAAATGGATATATAATTTTATCATATCCTTTACCATCTGTTCCCATTACAAATGCAGATTTTATTTCATCAGCTGAATATTTCAAAATTGTCGCTGATGCTGCATCTCCAAAGACTGGTGCTGTTTTCCTATTTTTCTGATCATTCATTCTGCCACATAAATCACCAGCCAGGAGTAGGCATGTATCAAAGGCTTCTGTAGACATTAGAGCATGAGCAGTAATCAATCCTTGAATATATCCAGTGCACCCTGAATTAATATCCAGCGCGAAGCATGTTTTCTTTAAATTCAATTTCCCATGAGCCACACAGGCATCATTTGGTTCCTTAAAATCAGGTTTCTGATTAACAAATATCAATAAATCAATATCCTCTCGATTAATATTCATCTCTCTTAGAAGCTTTTCCGCTGCATCAACTGCCAAATCAGTCACTGTTGTCATCTCATCTGCAATATAACGGCGACCATAACCTATCATTTTTTGAGCACGAGCTAATTTTTTTGGATTGTTTTCAAAATATTGTAATTCATCGGCAATATCAATATAATGTTCTGGAATAACCGTCTTTATTCCTTTGATCTTGACATGATTAAAATTACATTTCACTTTGAATATCTCCTATTTTTAATGCAGGGTTTCCTTGAATGTAACAATTATTTTTGCAACCTTTATATATACAGGATAACGGTGCAATAGAATTGCTATTGCCCACTTTAGAATGTGGTAAAAAAATGGTATTTGCGCCAACTGTGTTTGAGTTTCCGATTTTAACATCGCCTAAAATCTGACTGCGTGGACCAAAAAAATTAAAATCCCCAATTTCAACATCATGCGCAATAATTACTTCATAATTAAAAACATTTCCATTTCCAATCTTTACATTTGGGGATGGGAAGCTATGATTAAATATATTTCCTTCGCCTATATCAACAAATTTATTTATCGTCTTTGAACCAGACACCAATGTATAAAACTTACAATTCATCTTTTTCAAGTCATTATAAATCTGTTTTCTTAATTTAGGATATCCTGCACCAATCACAACATATTCATTGTCCAAGAACTTATGCTCAGAGACCTCTCCTTTATAAAAAATCTGAAAATCCTTATAATCAACCGTTTTACCATATCCCCCGTGCCCCAAAAAACCACCAAAGCTAATTTCAGGGTTTTCTTCCATAATTTCATTTAAGTGAATATAACATTCACGTGCAAAACCATTTCCACCAACAATATAAACAAATTTATGTGGATAAAAATCAAACTTATTTTTATAAAAATCTGATAAAAATTTTATATATTCATCAAAAACATATTCATTCTTTGTTTTTTTAGTTAATTCCTCAACGGCTTCTTCATATTTCTTAGGATTATTATATAAAAAGATTATATCATCTACTATTTTTTCATCCATTTCTTCCCATGATGAATAGCAACAAAATAGTTTTTTCCATGAGCTATCTGGGAAAAACTGTTCATTGTATACAGCAAATCCAAGACGTTTTACGCCAATGGGGTGAATAAAATAACCATCAAGCCCCTCCCCAAAAGTAATTGTTGCAAAAGATCGGCTAGTTAATTCCATACATTCGGTAAAAGTCATTCTGTAAAAATCAATTATCTCCCACCCTTCAAGCTTTTCTCTAAGTTTTTGTGCAATATACTGGCGATAAGGATTATTATAATCTGGAGATAAAATTATTATCTTTTCAATTTTGTTTTTTGCAAACTTTTCATAAGGGGTTAGGTCAATAAAACATGAAAGTCTTTTTAATGGCAGGTTAAATTTAGTTGAACAATCCTGTGTTGAATATCCAGGGTGAGCTGTTGTCATTGAAATATTATTAGTTATATCAAATAAATATTTATATTTTTCTTTTGGAGGCATTTTATTAATTTCTTGAACAAAAATATTAATTCTAAGATTATTAATTTTTTTTAGTACTTTTATATCTTCTACTGTCAACCGTCTCCTTAACATTTCTTCGCCCGTCTCGGGATTTAAAATGTCAACTTCTGGAATGTGTATAATTGCCTCTTCTTTATTTGCCAAAATATCTATTATTTGTGACCACCTGCAAATATCTATGTTGTTTATAAAATAGTTATTATGATGATAGGTGTTATCACCTGGCATTGTTGTCATTAAAACTGGTATATCACCACCTAAAACTTGTTGTGAATATTTACAACAAGAAAATAAATTCATTTGTCCACCACACATAGGATATGGTTCTATTTCTATAAATATAACAACTTTCTTCGCTTTCTTTGCAAACGATAAATCATATTGATCTTGATAAAGTATGCTCTTCTGATTTTCTTCTTCTCTAATTTTTTTAGCTTGTTTCTGTAAACTTGCATTACGATATTTTCTTATTCGGTTTTTGAAAGGGAAAAGATGAAATAATGAATGAATAATTTTATGCTTTTTATGATTTTTCTTATAAAAAGCATTTAATGACAATATAATTTTTTCACTAATATTAATATGGTTCATCTTCTTTCCTTTCCTTTTATTCTATTTGATTATATCATCTTCGATTGATAAAAACAATTAACTTTGAAATGATGGGGAAAAGTCATATTTTTTATTGTAGAAATTTTTTAGACTTTCAATATAGATATCATAATTATAAATTTTTTTCGTTTTTATTTTTTCAAATATAATATTTATAGTATCATAATATATTTTTTTATTATTAAAAAAATATATTATTTTTGAAACAATTCTTTCTTGCATTTCATGGTAAGAAAGAAAAACATTCCCCAGTTCGCGCCAACTTTTATCTGGGAAAAATTCATCATTATATACAGTAAGCCCCATACTTCTTACACTTATTGGTTGTATAAAATATGAATCAAAACCTTCCCCAAAGGAAATTGTAAAAAAAGCTTTTGCAATTAAATCCATATACTCATCAAAAGATAGATTTCTAACAGTAATTATTTTCCAATCGGGTAAATTTATTTTTAAAATATTAATTATGTTATTTTTATATATATTTTTATCATGAGAAAGAACAATAATTTTTTCTTTTTCATCAAAATCATATTTTTTATAATGATCTGTTGGTAACCAGACTGGCAAATAATGTGTTGGAATTTTCCACTTATCAGATATACTTTGATTTACATATTTATTATTTGATATAGTCTGTGTAATATTATCTGTAAGTTTGTATAAATCTGATAACGCCTGAGGGTTAGGCATCAATTCAACATTTTGATTCATTATATTGATTTGCAGTTCTGGTATTTTTTTTAAAACATCAATGTCTAATTTGTCTAAATCTTTATAAAATTTTTTAGCATAATATTCAGGAATATGAATAATTAGATTTGTCAAACTATCAGATATTTCTATTATCTGTTTCCATCTAAAAACTTTTTCATTATTTTTAAACATATTATTGTATGCATAAGTAATTTTTCCTGGTACTGTTGATATTAAACAAACATAATCTTTTGCTATTAACCTTGAATATCGGCATAGTGAAAAAATTGACATAATTCCACCATTTACATAAGTAGATGCTGGAACAAGAAAAATTATAATTTTTTTTGTTTTTTTTAAAGCATCTAAATTGTAATGGTTTTGTATATAAATAGCTTTCCTTACTTCAAAACTATATGGTTTGAGAGAATTCTTAATTTTCTTTTTCAGCTTAATAAAAAATAAACTTGGTTTAACCATTTAAGATTTCTTTTATAGCATCGCAAACATAATCAATTTGACTTGGGGTCATTTCAACAAATAACGGCATCATCAAAACTTGATCAGAAATATGTTTTGCTATAGGAGTCTGGTTGCTATTATGTGTTTTTTTATAACAAGACATATCGCTTAAAATTGGGTAAAAATACCTTCTAGTAAATATATTATATTTCGTTGCTAATATCTCGGCGATAAAATCTCTATTTTTGTCTAATACTTTCTCTTCCAAAATAATAGGGAAATATGAATAGTTATATTTAACATCTTTTTTATCCCAGTGGAACAAACGGATTCCATTAATATTTTTCAAATTTTCTATATATCGTTCTATTATTTGTTTTCTTTGCAAAATTTCCCAATCGACAATTTCCAGATTAGCAAGTCCCATGGCTGCGTGAATTTCTGTCATTTTTGCATTAAAGCTAATTGTTGTGGCATCATCAGCATTTATCATACCAAAATTTTTAGCGGCAATAAGCTTTTCCTCCAAAGAATCATCTTCTGTTGTGACTGCCCCACCTTCTACTGTATGAAAAACCTTGGTCGCATGAAAAGAAAACATTGAAGCATTTCCAAGAGATCCAATTCCTCTTCCTTCGACCTCAACACCAAATGCATGAGCAGCATCATAAACAACTTTTAAATTATATTTATCCGCTATTTCTTGGATTTTTTTATACTTACAAGGGAATCCATAAACATGCACAGGAACAATTACCTTTGTTTTTTCTGTAATGAGTGCTTCTATTTTATTTTCATCAATGGAACAATCTTCTTCTTTTATATCACAATATACAGGTTTTAAACCATTCATTGATAAAGCATTTGATGTAGAAATATATGTATATGGAGTAGTTATCGCTTCTCCATCTTTTATTCCCAGTGCTTTTAATGCACAATCAAGGGCCAAATGACCATTAGCAAATACTACAGTATGAGCAACTTTAAGATATTCGCTTAATAAATTAGAAAATTTTTTTACGAGTGGTCCTCCGTGTGTTAAATGTCTAGTTTCCCATATTGAATCAGCATACTTCATAAATGCTTCCTTTGGAGGAAGATATGGTTTCATAATAGGAATTGGTGTTTCAATCTTTTTCAACATTGGGTTTCTCCTTTTGCATTAATAATATTAATACTTTCTATTAATTCAGCTTGTTTTTTAATTTGTGATGTTTCTTTTATTCTTAGCAAATTATCTTTGATGCATTCTAAAAAAAATCTAATTGAATTCATAAAACTGTTGTCAGCATCCAAGTTATATGCTCTTTCTCCTTTTGCTTCTTGTATTTCAATCTTTGGAGCAAACTCTGGCGGGGCGGTAAAAATGCGATTTGTAAAAAGATTTGCCTTGCTTCCCCAAATTTCAAGTTCACATTTATAACTGTTATCCATTCCAAAGGTTATTTGAGCACAAAGCCCATTATTACTTTCTAATACAGCATTTCCATATAAATCAATACTATAATTATGTGGTTGAATTAATCGAGCTTGTGTCGCTCGTATATCTTCTCCAAGTAAATCTAAAGCAAGTCGCACAGGATAACCGCCACAGTCAAAGAGTGCACCACCTCCCAGGGCTTTATTATATCTAAAATCTCCTTCTGCACGTTTTGGAAAACCAAAAGCCATCCTGATTAATCTTAATTCTCCAAGATCTCCATTATTGATTATTTCTTTTATTTTTTTCATCTGGTTATGGTATAAAAACATATAATTTTCATGAACAGCCAAGTTATTATTTTTTGCAATTTCTAATAACTCTTTTGTTTGGGAAAAAGAAATTGTAAAAGGTTTTTCCATAAGCAAATGCTTACCAGAAAGCAAAACCTTTTTCCCCCACTCAAAATGTAATGCCGGCGGCAAAGAAACATAAACAGCATCAACATTATTATCATTAAGTAAAGATTCATAAGAAGAATATATTTTCCCGCCAAATGTTTCTTTAAATTTATCAGATTTTCCTAAACTTCTCGAGGCCACACCTATATATTCAATTTCTGTACATTTCTTTAATGCTGGTAAAAATCTTCTAAATGCTATATCAGAAGCACCTATTAATCCAATTTTCATAGTCTTTATATTACACCTCCAATAATGAAAGAAGATTTCGTAATTGTATATTCAGTGTATTATTTATCTGCACTAAAGAATTTAATGTTTTATAGTCAAAAAGGAAATATCCATCAGGCAGTATGGGCAAATCCTGTTTTTTTATACGAACGATAACATTGCGATTACATTCATGATAAAAACGCCCCCCCTCTTCAGAAAGATAATTATCAAACATAACAGAATCTCTATTTTTAACTAGGTTATCAAATAATAAGTCAATTTCATTCTTTTTTTCTGAAGAAAATGCAATATATCTCACGGTAGGACCAAGTTCTACACAATCAAAACATCCTACTTCAACTGTAGCTTTAACTAAAAATTTCAATACACCATTATCTTCTACACACAACAAACCAAATAACGAACTTCCAGTTGCCTCAAAAAACGGCTGATTCCAATTTTTTACTTCTCGGCCCTCTATAGTTACATCACAAAAAATAACTTTAAATGGCCATGGATTATTATTCACCAATTCATTGGTTTTTAGCTCCCAGTCTTTCATCATAGAAAGCGGAATAAGTTCAGATTTAATACCACCTGACATTTTAATATTATTTATATAATTATATGCTTTTTCAACATTATTATCTCTGTATCCAATTATTGACTGAAAAAGAGTTTTGTTTTTAATCCTTTTATTAATATCCGAAATATCACATGACAAATTTAAATTGCAAAAAGGTATGCATGATAAAACTGTTCGGGTATCCATATTAACAAGATTATCTATATGCATTAATGCTTTTATTTGTCCCAATGTCATCCAGCGATGAGAGGGGTAAACAGGAATATCGCCTTCTACACGAATAATAATATTCCGATTTCGTTTCTTATAAAAACAAGATGCTTGTTCTGATTGAATCTGATCAACTATAATTTCATATTTTGAGCTAGCCTGAAAATAATCTAAGTAAAGTGGCTTTGCTCCTCCATGCTTCAGTGTAAAATTACTTTTAGTGGCTTGTATTGTTGGAGAAATTTGAACCTTATTAACATTTCCTGGTTCAATTTTTGCCTGCATTAAAAAATGCATTATTCCGTCAAAATTTTTGCAAATAATTCCAAGATACCCAATTTCATTTTGTAAAATTATTGGCTGATCCCACTCCGAACCATCTTCTTTTTCACAATGAATACCAGAAATAGAGAAGAAACTATTATTCTTATTACAAATTTTTCCAGTTGCTTCATCATAAAACCAATTACTCATTGATTTAAGAGGTTTTTTTTCTATATTTACATATATATTGTTATTTCTTTCTTTTATCCATGCAAGAAGTTCTGCAGTAGGATTAAGTGAACTTTCGTTTATGCACCAACTTTTTAATATGGATTGTACAGTATTAGACATATTTTACCTTCTGCTTTTTATTAGAATAATGTTATATTAGCTTTTTGAATATAAGTCACAAACCTCATCGGCTTCACCAATCATTTTCATCTCGCCGTGATCAAGCCAAATAGCTTTTTTGCACATACGCTTAACTTGTTCGATAGAATGAGACACAAAAAGTAAGGTTGTTCCGCCGCTTAAAAGATCATTCATTCGTTTTTCACATTTTTCCTGGAACTTAAAATCACCAACAGCAAGAACCTCGTCGCATATCAATATATCTGGTTTAACTGTTGTCGCAATTGCGAACCCCAGGCGTGCCGCCATACCACTTGAAAAATTTTTTAATGGTACATCAAGAAATTCTCTAACTTCTGCAAAATCAACAATCTCATCAAACTTTTCTTTAAGGAACTCTTCTGTGTAACCAAGAACGCACCCATTAAGAAAAATATTTTCGCGGGCTGTCATTTCCCCATCAAAACCAGCGCCAAGTTCTATCAATGGAGAAACAGTACCTTTTATTTTTACATTTCCTTTATATGGTTTTAAAATACCACTTATAGTTTTTAATAAGGTGGATTTACCAGATCCATTTGCCCCAACAATCCCCCAAGCCTCTCCTTTTTTCACATTAAAAGTTATTCCCTTTAAGGCTTCAAATTTCTGGAATAAAAGCTGGTGTTTTAAAAGTTTTATAACATATTCTTTAAGATGACTCACTCGTTCTGTCGCCATATTAAACTGAATAAAGACATTATTTACTTCGACTATTAGCTCCTCTTCTAACTGCAATCTTTTATCTCCCTGCCTATTCTATTTCTTATATATAAAGAATAAATTTTTCTTGACTTCGTTTAAAACAAAAAATCCCAAAAACAAACATACATAATGCCCAAAGTAAACCTCTTAAGACCATCTGAGGACTAATTAGAACATTTAAGTGAACACATTGCCTAAACATTGTAATGTAAAGATAAATAGGGTTAAAGTTCTCAACAAAAAAACGGACATTTGTCGGCAATGCTTCAATAGGATAAAACAAAACGCATAAATAATTTAACGCAGTACAAAAAACACCATATAAATACTGTATATCACGGAAAAAAACATTTGCCTGGGCAAGAAACAAACTCATCCCTAGACTAAACAAATAGATTTCAATGCATGGAATAAAGAATAATAAATTATATAAACTAAATTTTGATTTAGTAATCAATAAAACAAATATTAATGCAGCAAATGAAAATAAAAAATCTACAAAACCGCTTGTGACTCGGCTGAATACAAAAATATACTTGGGTAAGTATACTTTTTTTATCAAAGCAGCATTATCCAAAACAGCATGACAGCTTTTGATTGTTGTTGAACTGAATACACCAAATATAATATTACCACAAAGCAAATATACGGGATAATTAACTATCTGAAAACGAAACATATGGGAAAAAACAATAGTCATTATAAGCATTGTCAACAATGGGTTTAGAACACTCCACAGATATCCCAATACACTTCTTCTGTATTTTAGCTTTAAATCTCGTGTTACAAGCTGCTTTAATAAACCCCTATAGCTATAAGTGTTTTTCACAGCTCCTTTTATCATTTTCTGTAATTTATCCATATAATATACCCTTTTGTCTCGTTATAATAAATTTACATTTTTTAATTCTTGAATCCCTTAGATTATTTTTTTATTTGCTAAAGACCTTTGTTCCCAATAATTATGTAATGATTCTAAAAAGAGCGTAAGCATTAAGAACTGTACCGCAAAATCCTGAACCACAAAATTAGCTGTCAGAGGTTGTTTTTGCAATGAAGCGCTGATGGGGATTATCAAAAAAGAAATAATAATTGCAAATAAAACCGCATAAAACCTGCTTGACTTAGAATCGTCATAATCATTGATAAAATAAAGTAATGGAATAAACAGAAAAATTAAAGCATACTGCCATGACATTACTGGAACAAGTATACAAAGCAACGAAAGTCCTGCCAGCCTTTTCCAGAATAATGAAGAGTACCAAGAAATGAATAATCCTATAAAAAACTCTAAAAAAGTGAACGCAATAAAAATAAAGTTATGCAAATCTAACAATTGAAACTTTCCTGCTATTTTTACTAATAAATAATTTAGAAGTGCCAAGAAGTTTCTAGCAGAAAAATTATAATTGTTAAGAAAAGCTGTGTATGAATCACTATAAGAAAATACATTTAAGAAATTTCTTCCGAACTCAGAGGGGGCATATCCACACAAAAAGAAAGATAGAATATAAATAATTATTGAAATGACAATTGAATAAGCAACCCCCCTATAATCTTTTTTGATAAGTAAAAGCATCCCAAAACATGCTGGATATATTTTTAAATTTGCGGAAATTGCAAGAAAAAAATACGAAACTAATTTTAAAGATCTTGTTTTGCCATTCTCATATAAAATAACAAATAACAAGAGAAAAAGAAAAGAATAACTAATTAAGTTGCCTCGTTCAAGAACCCAGATCATTACACCAGAAATAGAAAGCAAACTCGTATAAAGTATTTTTCGTATTTTATCCCCTTGGATGAAAAAAACACAAATTAAAACAAATGGAAGTATAAACAACAAATTATTTACAATACCTATAACCGAGCCAGGCATTGTATCTCTCAAGATTATTGTTTTCTCCCAGTTACGAGTTCTATCGTTTTTCACAAGCTCATATGGAAGCATTTTTGCAAGAACTTGATATGGAAAGGTTGCAAGAGGCGGATAAGTCTTCATCATTTTTTCTCCCCATTTGCCACCTGATTCATCGATTATAGAAACATACAAATCACTTTTTGTGTTACTGGGAAGTTCATAGGAGGGGTTTGGGTTTACAAAAAAATAATAGCCATATTTATCTCCAAAAGATAATTGAAATAGAGAAAAAAAAGTTAAAGATAGAAAAATAATGATAAAAATTTTATCTTTTGTTGCCATACCTATTTTCAAGAGAAAAAATGCATATCTTTTACCAAAGAACAATATGGCCAATATAGCAACTAAGAAAACAAAAACCATTATTGCGAATATTTTTGTCATTTTTGTTATTCTCCCTTGTTTTTCACAATAATACATTGCTGGGCACCCAAAGGACACCATTTAAAGAGACGTTCGCAATTAGTTAAAAAATAAGAAAAGTCGTAACTATTTTCATGGTACTGTATTGATGTAAATCTAAAAGGGAAAAATAATGTATAACCTTGCCAAAAAATATTTACATCTGTTATACCCTCAAACAGCTTTATTAGCTTTTTTCTTGAAAACATCCAATTGATATCATCAGACTTATTATCTTTATCTATGACAATTTTTTTCGTATAGGGATTAATCAAATTATGCTCAAAAATAGCCCAATATCCTCCTTTATTCAATCTATTCAATACAGCCTTGACCCACGCTTTTCTTTCCGTTGGGTTAATATGATGCATAACGCATGATGTAAAAATCAAGTCAAAACTTTTTTCTCCGCTAGAGAATTCTTCTAAATATCCATTATTAAAAAAAGAAACTTTTGGAAAAATTTTTTTTGCAATTTGCAATTCTTCATCTGCAATATCACATCCCCAAAGTTCTGCTTGAGGATAGTATTTCGTCAAGTATTTTAAACTCCGACCTACTCCACATCCAAAATCAAGAATGGAATTAATATTATGTGTTTTCAGCAGGTTATGAATTAGTTGCACTTTATATTCCGCATACTTTTCTGTTCCTCCCTTCATATACTTACCAAGAAGTTCTTCCAAGTTCTTATCATATATTTCTGCGATTTCATTAAAACTTTTTATTGCCATTTTAGTCTGATTTTTCCTCCATTTTAGAAGATTTATATGCCCAGTTTTTATTTAAAATAAAATTTAATGGAATTTTTACCATCAAACCTAAAAAAGGAGCAATATATTTAGATATTCCCAAACCTTCAATAAACAGCACTAATAAAATACTGCCAATTACATAACTTGTTAGACCATATGAAATAAGTGTTTTTATTAGTACTAACCACGGATTACGTGCTTCTAATTTTCCTTTTTTAAAAACAAATTTATTATTAAAATAAAATGAATTTAACACACCAAAAAGAAAACCTAAAAGACTTGCTATAAGATAATGAAAACCTAAAAAAATAAGCAAGCAATAGGTAATATAAAAAACAATTGTATTAGAGATGCCAACCAGCCCAAATTTTATAAACTGTATATATCTTGCTATTCTATTATTCAAAATTAATTCTCCGCTCTTCAGTTATAAGCGGCCTATTTAACACTCGTGTATTAATGTTAAGAATATATTCACCCATAATTCCAAGAAATAACAATTGCATTGATCCAAGAAAATATATTCCTATTATAACAGGAGCCATCCCCATAGAAAAACTATGCCAATTAAATATTTTATACACAGTATAACCAAAAGCTGTAAAAATACTGCCCAAAGCACATATTCCACCTATAAAACAAAGAATGCGCAACGGAATCTTAGAATATGCTGTTATACCAAGCATTGCATAGTCATATAATCTATAAAAGTTATATTTGCTTTTACCACATTTTCGCACAGGTCGTGTATAAAATACTGTTTTATGTTTAAATCCAAGTTCCGCCACAATTCCTCTAAAATAAGGCATAGGATCCTTTAATTCTCTCACTATATCTATAAACTTTTTATCGTAAAGCCCATATCCAACAAAATTATCAATATGATTAATATCTGTAATTTTTTTTATAAATTTATAATAAACTGTACGAATAAATGACATTGGAAACTTTTCTTTTGTTTTGTTTTTTATACCTAAAACTATTTTGCTTCCCTTTTCCCATTCATTTACAAAATTCACTATTAACTCTGGAGGATCTTCAAAGTCAGCACACATCTTAATAACGCAATCCCCAGAAGCATTTAATAAACCATAAACTGACGAGCGGATTGATCCGAAATTGCGAGAATTGAAAATTGCCTTAATACATTTATCTCCTTGGCACAATGCAATTATTTGCTGCTGTGTATTATCTGTAGAATCATTGTCTATAAATATAATTTCATAAGCATAATTGTAAAGTTTTTCGGAAAACAGTTTCTTAATTGAAGCAACTAATGGAATTACATTTTTTTCTTCATTGTAACATGCTACAACTATAGATACTTTCTTCATGGTATATTTCTCCATAATTTTATAGCTAGAAACCATAAATCATATTTTTATAGACTCTGGCAACCTTTTATTTAACACGTATAATATTGGGAAAAAAATCAATGTGACTACAAAAAACATAATCACACCATGTTTTACAGGCACTGTTTCAAACAATATATAGTTTTTATTTAAGATTTGATTTATTGTTGATACATATATATTTATTCCCAACGACTGTACGCCGAGCATTAAAAGGCTGTTTTTCCCCAAAAAAATGAAACAAGATTTAATATAATTGAAAAAATTTTTTTTACAAATCTTTCGAGAAAAAATCATTACCACAAAACTTCCAGCAAGGGCGGCTAAATAAAAGTAGAAACAATTCCCCAATGTACACCCATGTAAATTAACTCTTGAATTTAGGAAAAGTGATACTATAATGCTTATTACAATTCCTATACCAATTTTTATCAAATAATTATCTAAATTAAATATTAATAATTCTTTCTTTTGCAACAAAACCCCAATATAAAAAAAGACAATTGATGTAAATGTAGCGTCAATTGTTAAAGGTAACCTATTACCTGGTAAAAAATAATGAAATTCTTCTGCAACCCGACCTGTATCATAGAATTGTGATTTAAGCTTGCTGATAATACATCCCAATAATCCGCTTAAAATAATCATAACAACAACAATTTTTTTTAGCTTCAACTCTGTTTCTATTCTAGTTAATATCCAAAAGGCACACATACATATGAAAAGGCTTAATAAATACCATATTGATCCCATATGAATTGGACCAGGCCACCCTGTATATAACACAGTTAGCACTGTACTTAAAGTGATATCTTTTCGCATATATGGAATTAGAAGCGACACGAACAATGCTAACACCCAAAACTTTATGAAAGGAACGATAAGTCTTGAAATCTTTTTTCTTAACAATATGTTAAACTCGGGATATTTTTCAATATGGAAACAGAAACCAGAAAGAATAAAAAAAAGTGGCATATGAAAACTAAAAATCCAATTATGGATAGGATTTCCTTTGTTAAAACAATGCCCTAAAACAACAAGAATTATTCCGATTCCTTTTGACATATCAATCCAATCTAAGCGTTGCTCTTCCAAAATCAATACCCCTTGTCTAAATCAATGGGAGAAACAAGCCTGCCAGTCGTTTTATAAGATATTAAGTTGTTACAAAAACAATGAATTGAATAATCTAAAAAATTATGTATTCTTCCGCTAGAATGTGGTGTTAATATGACATTATCTAAATCCCATAATTTGCTTTCTTTGGGCAAAGGTTCTGTTTCAAATACATCAAGAACAGCCCCTTTTATTTGATTATCCTCCAAGGCAACAATTAGCGCATCTTCATCAACAAGACCACCTCTCGATATATTAATAAAAACAGAACTTTGTTTCATCATTGAAAAAACATTGGCGTTAAAAAGTTTATAAGTCTGTTTTGTTAAAGGCAAACAACAAACGGTATAGTCTGCTTCCCTAAGTTGTTTTTCGAAAGCTGTCATATCGTATATTTCATCAAAATAACTAACTTGTTCAATTTTTGTTTTAATACCAATTGTTCGTATTTTAAAAGCTTTCGCCTTTTCTGCTATTTTTCTACCTATTTTTCCAGCGCCACAAATTAATAATTTTTTTTCTACCAATGGTTCTGTACATAAATATTTCTGCCAATGCCGCTGATTTTTATAGTGAAAACAATTTAGAAAATTACTTGAAAAGCTTAGCAATGCCCCAATTACATAATTAGACATCGCCTCTTCGCTTACCCCTGTCGTATTAGCAACCATAATATTTCTTTCTTGCAAATATTTAAATGGTATTTTTTCAACACCTGTACTAACTATGAAAATCATTTTTAGCGAAATCATTTCTTCCAAAAGTGAAATAGTTATATCTCTATCACGGGCAAGAAGTATTTCTATGTTTTCAATCGACATTAGAGAGGATATCATTTTATCAATATAAGAAACTCTTTCATGGGTTTTTGAGTAAATATATTCAATATTTTCATCTGACAATTGAACGGTTGAAACTATATTCATCTTTATTCTGATCTCAATTTAAACAAAGCATTTAGATTCTCTTTGGAATAACGATGCCTTAATACATCTGGAATATCCTTAAGACACTCAGAAATATCTGGATATGAATAATTATACCTCTTGCGCAGCGCTACTGAAAACTTATATGCGGCCCTATTTTGGGCTGGAATAAGATACATTGGAGAATATCCCCAGATCTGTAATTTATATAATGGTTCAAGCAGATCACATACTGTTAAAATTTTATCTATCTTATATTTGGTCCCTACTTCTTTATTTAAATAATTTGATATGAGTTCTGTTTGTAAATTTCCAGCCCCTTGTCCCATTCCAAAGCAGGATGAATCAATGATAGCCTTACGGTTTTCTTTGCGAGCTAAACCAATAAAAAATTGTGCATTTGCAAATGCCATATTGATATTATTATGAGCATGAAAACCAATATAAATAGTATTTTTTAAATATTTATTATATAAGTTAAAATATTTTTTTATTTCATTATAGGTCAAATATCCATAGCTATCAACAAAATAGATAGCAAAAGCTTTCATTTCATTTGCCATTGATATCATATATTTGATTTCTTTATCAGTATAACGAGCTGTTACCATGGGTTGTATAAAAACATTATATCCCTTTGCAGCCAAGTCCCTACAGAAAAGCATGGATTTTTCTAGTTCCGAATAGCGAATAATTACACGAATATTTTTAATTAGGCTTTTAGTCCAACGCGGAATATCTTCAATTGGTGTATCGGGTCCCCGATATAAAGCTACGCGCCTTTTAGATAATGGAATTGCGCCTTTTGAAATATTTTCAATATTTTTATAAATTGCAAATTTTGTTTTATCGTTATCTGATATTTCTATTGAACCACATTCAATTAAATCTGCATTAGATTCAAGTAGATTATTATAAATTGTACTTATTTGATTGGCCGTAAAAGAACAAGAATAACCATACTGTTGGATATCATCAAGACCTAATCCTCCAT
Source organism: Spirochaetia bacterium (assembly GCA_017642445.1). Classification (GTDB taxonomy): domain Bacteria; phylum Spirochaetota; class Spirochaetia; order CADAEX01; family CADAEX01; genus CADAEX01. The sequence goes on along the minus strand of JAGCPA010000092.1, from coordinate 34,082 downwards.
CGCGTAATGTGCAGTCTAATAATTTAATATTATTCATAAAGATAAATTAAATATTCTTTTATTTGGTTGTCTGTGATTTCAGCAGCACTAATACCCTTTTTTACGGCTTTTTCCCACTCAATTGTTTTTTCAACCGCTATTTTAATATCCCACTTTGGAAACCAATTCAAGATCTTTTTTGCCTTTGTGTTGTCCAATTTCAAGAAAGTTGCTTCATAGGGGGGGGGGAAGAGTTCCTTTTTGCTTTCCCAATATACCCCATCACCCCATTTATCACAAAACAAAGTTGCTAACTCTCCTGTGGTAACGCAACTTTCATCATCAGGTCCAAAGTTATAGGCACCAGTAATTGTTTTATCCAGATATTGTTTTTGGGCAAGTATTAGATATCCTCTAAGGCATTCCAGAACATGCTGATAAGGTCTTGTTGAATTCGGGTTACGTAACATTATTGGTTGTCCTTGCTCTACGGCTCGTATGCAATCTGGGATTATTCTATCAGCTGCATAATCTCCACCGCCAATCACATTGCCGCTCCGTGCCGTAGATATTGCGGGAGCACTTTTGTCAGCAAAAAAGGAATTTCTATAGCTATATGTCACAAGTTCACTACAGCTTTTACTATTAGAATAAGGATCGTAACCGCAAAGTTCTTCATCTTCTCTATATCCTGCTTCTCTTTCTCTGTTTAGATAGACCTTATCGGTAGTAACATTGACAACGGATCTTATGCTTTTTACCTCTCTGACAGCTTCTAGAACATTAACTGTTCCCATAACATTAGTTTCGTATGTTAAGACTGGTTCTTTATATGATGTTCTAACAATAGGTTGAGCGGCAAGATGCAGGACTATATCAGGTCGAGCTTCTTGCATTACTGTGGTCAGTTTGGCTCTGTCCCTTACATCACCAATAACTGAATGAATCTGATTACCCGTCCTAGTCTGATTAAAGAGAGAGGGGTTTGTTGGTGGCTCTAAAGAATATCCAACAACATCTGCTCCGAACATCATCAGGATTCTAGTAAGCCAAGTTCCCTTAAAACCGGTATGTCCAGTGATGAAAACTCTTTTATTATTGTAAAAAGAACTTATTTCTGCCACTGATTCCATATCATCCAAGGAGCCTTGTGGTTTACCCAAAGTTCTGTTAATTCTTGTTTATCTTTAAGCATATCCATAGGATGCCAAAATCCAGAATGCTTATAGGCATTGAGCTGCCCATCCTTTGCCAAGCTCTGAAGTGGCTCTTTTTCCCAAATGACAGTTGGGTCATTTTCTTTGATATAGTCAAAAGCCTTATTATCACATACGAAGAATCCGCCGTTTATCCAATTGCCATCCCCTGTGGGTTTTTCTTTGAAGTTTTTTATTTTGTTGTCATCAACGATATCCAATGCCCCAAACCGACCAGAAGGCTGAACTGCAGTCAAAGTAACAAGTTTATTAGATTTTTCATGGCATTCTATAAGCTTTCCAATATCTATATCCGCAACACCATCACCATAGGTAAGCATAAATGGTTCGTTTCCAATATATCTCTGGGCCGCTTTAATTCTGCCACCTGTCATAGTTGTCTGCCCAGTGTAAAGCATGGTCACGGTCCATGGCTCGGTCCGCATTTTGTGAATCTGAACATCATTGTTCGACATATCAATGGTGATGTCAGAATAACGATTGTAATAATTCAAGAAGAAGTCTTTTATAACATGACCTTTATACCCAGTCAGAATAATGAAATCGTTAAAGCCATAGTGACTGTAGATTTTCATTATATGCCAAAGAATCGGGTAATTACCTATTTCAACCATAGGCTTGGGAATTCTCTGTGTTTCTTCTCCCAATCGACTCCCTAAACCACCGGCAAGAATCAATGTTTTCATTTAGAGTTTTTCTCCTGAAAATGAATATATTCTACTATTAGCATTTATTTCTTGTAAGAAAGTCATCGTTTCCGAGCGCGACAAGTTTTCTTTATAAACCATATAGCAATATATTAGAGCAAACTCATTATATATATTTGTCGAAAAAATCCCCGGGTCATCGGTTCCAAGTATAATCGGGGGAATAGGTATGCCCTTTTTTCTCCATTTAAACCAATTAAATAGTTGATAACTCTCTAATGTCTTATGATATCCAATTCGAAGGTTACTTGTTGGTAAAGTTTCTATTATAATCTCTTTTCTTTGCATTAGGCACAAAATAGCCTGTTGCAATTTAACAAGTTGATCGACATTAAAAACATCTGTAACATTAATCTCAACAGGTTCATTATATTTTTTACGAATTATTTTATTATTATATTTTTCAAAATAATCTTTTTTCTTTTTGTCCCCATCAAATTTAATATTTCTAGGTTCTTGGTTTCTCATTTTCCAACAATCAATCAACAACGAAACATTATATGCTTCATCATAAACTTCATAACTTAATTTTTCTATGTTCATGTTAAGAAATTGAAGAATATGAAACAACTCTTCAATATGTTCTTCATTAATTAAATTATAAGCAAAAACAAGATCATCTAAATATTCACCTTTCGGAAGAAGTATTTGCTTTCCAACAATTGACAACCAAGTCTCTATATCAATTCCAGTAGCTGTTGCATGCCCTATTCTATCGCCATTTTTCATTTGCATAAACATTATTACTTCGTAAATTGCTCTAAGACCACTAAGAATATGATAAAAATCTTCCCCCGCATGATATGTCATATGATTGAAGCATTGTTTTTCTCTTAACTCGTTGAAAAACGGAGCAAAGACCTCTGGAGGTGTATCAAATTCGCTTGAAGCCGCGTCAATAGCAACTATTTTCTTAGAAAGAGCAGAGCCCATGTTCTTCAATGATTGTAACATTAATTTTTTCTTTTCAAGGTTGGTCCGTAGTTTCTCGAAAGGTATATTTATGGAATCTTTATCTTTCTGTTTAATAAAATGAGCTATTAATACATAATTGGGTTTAAAATCATAAGAGGGATCTTTATGGGTTACAATTTCTTGTAATTTTTCCCAATCCCGTTTTATTTGCCTAAGAATCGGCATCTGCTTATCAATTGAATCCTTGGGAGAAAAACGAAGTTCAATTGTATTAATATTTTTTAAATTATTTCCACAGATTTGTAAAAATTTATTTAACTGATTTCTGTCTGTTTCTGCACGGATATCATTCAATGTTATATTCTGAAACTGTGTAAAACCAAATTGCATTGAATTTTGAACAAGTAATTGATGAAAGAAACCTGCAATAAGTAAGTATTCATGCAAACACATAGCCATATGTTCGTCTTGTTCCTTCTCAAGATATTTAAGAACGATGATATACATTAATAGTTCATAGCGAAGTTGTCTGTTCGGATGCATGGGTATTTCTGGTTTGCCAACAAGCATCAAAAAAGGATTATAAAAACTATCACTACTAATTCGTTCCTGCATATAATGTTTGCTGTCACAAAAAATTTTTCTAAAAAAATATTCTCGAATTGCTTTTGCCCTATTAATCAAGGATAAAAAATCATTAAGAGAATAATCAAGCCCCATTTGTTCTAACTGTTGTTTAAACGAATCAGTATTAATTTTTTTAGAAATATTATATAAATTATGATACTTATCTGATAAAAAACTCTGCCAGACTGCATCGCTTTCTGTGATTCCATTTAAATGAATGTGTAAGTCATAAAATCCTTTGTTCTGTTCAAAGAAATCATCCAATGGTTTTATGTTCGGTGAAACAAGTGCAGTGTATCTAGAATTTTCTAGAATATATAAAGAAAAAATGTGTTGAACTTCTTGCCAGTCAAAATTAGAAAGAATATGTAAACTATGCAAAAATTCAGCCATTAGAAATAGCGGCGAACAATTTGTTATTAAGTCTTGCCATTCAATAAAATAATCTTCTTTAACATATATTTTTGTTTGATTAATATATAAGTATTTTTTTATATAGTCTGGAATGGCTTTCGTAAAAAATGAAATAAAACTGTCAATTCCATAAAATGATTTCTTTTGATTCAATTTATAGCAGTTATCTGATATTCCAACATTTAATTCACGTTGTTTCAAAAGTAATCTGCGCTTTACATCATCAAAAGATACTCTGTATCCATGATGATAATCATTAAGAGAAATCATATCGCATTGAAAAAACTTAATCTGCGATTCCATTAATAAGAATTCTGTCCCTTTAATTTCATTCTTAACTTATTTAGATGATATTCAAATGTTTTAGTCATCCTTGAACATTTTTCAAAATAGCCTTTTATATCCTTTCTTAAATCATCTGAAGCCTTATCCATAAATGCTTGAAGTGGATAATGCTCTTCTTTTAACTTTGCAAAAATATATTCACTGTTCCATTCTCTAAATTCAATTTTAACGTTATTCAATTTGTTGCTGACTTCAAATCTTTTACATTAATTATACAGAGGTCAGAATATATTTGTATTTTTTTCATACTATCAATATCAGTAAAGTCAGTCAGTTGCTCCCAAATTCCAGAATTATTATTAATAAATACCAACAGAAATGGACAAGTTATGAAAAATCTTGTAACAGGCAATTTGTTTTCTTTAAGCGATTTTATTACTGCTTTCAAGTTGTTTTTTAGTTCGTCTTCGCTAGAAAGAACATTATCCCTACTAATTATTGGAACATTATCTAATACATCTTGCATTTCTTCAATGATACAAGCATTAAAGAAAGCGCAGATAAACAAATGCATTATTTCACCAAGTGTTTTCTTCCCGCTGGCAATGATTATTTCGTCAAAAGCCACCATGGAACGAGTACAAATTTTTCCTAACACATATGAAGAAACAACGATGCCGTTTGATGATCTGTTTAACCATGTTTCAAAGACCTGGAAAAAATGTTTCCAGTCTTCACTATTAATATTGATTTCTTTTGATTTAATAACTGGCACTATATTTTCTTCGTTTTCCTTAAAAGAATTATTGGAGATAAAATCAAATCCTGGATATTTTCTAATTTGACTAACTTTGTAAATAATTTCGGGTAGTTCTGTTTCGCGTTTTTTTTCATCAATCTGTTTAAACTCATTTACTATATCATAAATACCCGCCAATAGAGTAAAAAAGGAATATTCATTTACCGTTGCTGTCTTTTTTTCAAAAGAAGTAACAGAAAGAGGAAGGCAGGCAATTTGTTTTAGCAATGGGTTCTGTATCCCATTTACAATGGTATCAAAAGAATTGGCATGTTTTTCTTGTTTTTCTTTAGCCTTTGCAGCAAAACCAGACAGTACTAGTGTTCCTGCAAATGATTTTGAATCCTTTCCAATTACAGAACGCATATATGAAATAATTTTACTACTAATCAGGTGTAAATCATTTTCATTATAAAGACTTGTATAATTTATTAAATCTTTTATTCCTACGCGTTTATTATCGTCAGCTATTTTATTATCAAAATAGGGAATCAAGTTGCGGACATATCCTATTTTTATAATATAGTTAAAAAGCTGCAAAGAATTGCCCTTTATGCTTTCAGACAATAAAAGGCTAAATGTTAAAAGACAAGCATTTTTAATAATTGAATCGCTAATTGGTTCAAGCTGATAATAATTAAATAACTCATCATTTTCAGCAAGAAATCTGAGTATAGAAATTATAAGAAATACTTTATTATCGCTTAATAAGTTTATCCTTATATTATAATAATATAATTCTGTAATAAATGTATTTATAATATCATAATTGTTGTTGCCTAAAACTTTCATTAGCTGAATTTGGGTTCGAATTGGCAACGATTCAATAAAACGGATATACGATAGTCGTTGACCAACATTTCTTATTCCAAAGTGCTGTAGTATTTCAGTATAAAAATCTTCTATTGCAGTTTTCTTTGATGTATTTACAGTTATTATTCTAATTTCTTTTTTCCCTGCTATTAATTCATAAATAGAATGAAGGTTAATACGGTTTTCAACAGGAAGAATTTTTTTCAAATATTGGTTTTCAAGATCGTTAACTTGTACGGGATACTTATTTGAATTATCAATATATTTATCATATTCATTCTTTAGGAGCGATTCCCCAAAATTTTTCCATTGTTTTTTTCGCACAGCATACGAAAAAAGATTATAATCTCCACTAACTATTGATATTATTTTATTGGTACAAATATATTTTCTGAGCATCTCCAAAACAGGCCATGCTTTATTAAAATCAGTATCAACATCATCAATAACCAACAAAAATGCATCCTTTCCTAAAATAGAAAGGCTTTCGCTTATAAAGTCATTAAAATTGCTTCGCAAACTAAAAGCAGCATCGACATCCTCCAGCCCTTTATACATTATCTGCGATGCATCATCCCAATAATCTGGTTTTTTTTCTGATACTCCATCAATTATTGGAAGTCCTTTTGAAAGTTTAATTAATCTATTTTCCCAATCTTTTCTTTTTCCAAGATTAGTATTGTCATCAAAACTGTCAATTTTTCTTTCCACTACATTTTTTATCATACTTATGATTGTTAAAAATATATGAGCTTTTTCTTCAGCCATGGTTGGATCAAGGAGCGGGAGGATTTCCAAATTAGAAAAATTATCTTTACATGTCTGCATTAATGATAACAGGAAAGAAGTCTTTCCAGAACCTCTTGTTCCTTCTATGAGAATTGTGTTATTAAAAGCTAATGATTGGTCAAAATGAATGTCTTTGGGCTTTCCATTGCCTAAGGTTCTAAGAGTTTCTTTTATTATTTCCTTTGCTTTTTTAAGTTCATCCTGATGAATTATTTGTTCATTTGTAAATATAATATTATCTTCATTTAAATCAATTATAATTTCATGCATAAAAGCCTCCAAAAGGGTCTTTAATTAATTAACTGGATGGGTATTTAACTACTAATTGCCCGTATGTTTTTATTATTATTTTATTCTGCTATTATAGGTAATGATTTCCTTTTTAACTTCTCATTAACAAGCATTATCAATTTTTTTCTAAAAGGGGTAATGAACGAATCATTATTTTTTGCGAAATAGTTAATATATTGATTTCTTTTGGGGTCAGACCTGAACCAGTTCTTATATTTCAAACTATCGTCCTTTTTCATATGATCAATATCATAATCAGTAATATTATATTTTCCAAACTCCCTCAAAAAAAATTGTTTTTCTCTTTTATATTTCTTAAAAAAATTATTGTCTCCTTCTAAATCGTGAATATACTTTACTAATTCTTTTTCTAAAGGCATTTCATATTTTGAAGGAAGTTTTAAAAAACTAACATTTCCCTTTAAACTTGAAATATCAACATCGGAATCAAATACAACGATTGCATTTTCTAGAAGTTTTTCACCATTCTTTATTAAAGCCTTATATGTCTTAAACCCAGTTCCCTCCTGTTCAAAGAACATATCATGCATGAAATTAAGTCGTTTTTTAATATTTCTTGATGATAAGATAGTTTTCAAATAATATTCAGCAACTTTATCTTCACACAAAATATCTATAAGATATGATTCCATTAACCCGTTTAAATCATCTAAGGTAAGTTCTTTATATGCCATTGAGTAAGTTGGATTATGTATTACTTGATATTTTTTCCCAGAAACATGTGCTGTACTTATCATATTTATTGAAATAGCATCTTTCTCTTTTTCTTGTTGCTCCAATGCGCATTGGATAAAATAAAGAGAATGAGACGTTACAACAACTTGAATATTATATTTTTTTGACCACGACAATAAATATTCAAGAAGACATTTTTGTGCAATTGGGTGTAATGCGGCTTCAACTTCATCTATACACAAAACACCTTGTAGTTTTCGTTCTTTGCATTGATAATTGATAAATGCAAACATTTTATTAAGTATATGTCCTAAATTATCTTCTCCCGATGAAATGGACTTAAAATCATAAGTTGCTGTTGGTGATGGCCCAAAAGTGTTTTTTCGTCTTTTTTCTTCAACCACAACTGGCTCCGAAAAATCTTCTCGTTGAAGTATTTTATAATATCCTTCAGCTATAAACTTCTTCTCATCTGTGCCAAGTGAAGAATCATTTGATTCAGCTTGTGTTTCAACAATTGGATATACCCTTTTTAAATTAATATACGCGGTATTAAGAGAAAAATTCCCTAATCCTTTTGTATTATCTTTCCCAACTGTTACTCGATGACGCTTTTCGCTCGGACGAGGATAAACACGAATTGGCTCAGAGATATATTCGGCCTTATCCGTTTTTAATACGAGATTGTATCGGTAGATTTCTTTATCTTTCTCTAAACTTAGATAAAAAACATCTTTCATGTCAGTTTTTAGTTTGACACCAAAAGAATCAACCGCATCATTGGGGGATGAAAATGGATGTGCAATTAAACCAAGAATTGAAGATTTCATTGTACCGTTTTTTCCAGACAATATTGTCAGGTTGTCTCCTAAAAGTATTTCTTGGTTTTCGATAGTTCTAAATTTTTCGATAATAATTTTTTCAATCTTTTCTATAATTACATCTTTATTGCTTTCATATCCAAAATCTGCGGCTGTCTTATATTCTTCCATTCTTCATATTCCCTATGAGTCTTCTAATCATGAAATTTCTTCATACATATTTACTGTTGTCTTAAATATAATTATTTCTTTTCCTGTTCTTTTTTTTGAAACACTATAGTTTAATTTATATGGTCGAATAGTATATTCTTTATATATTTCTGCTATTTGTGGTTCTTCATCATATGTAATAACCCAATCACTATTTACTTTTTCCTTTATCAGTTTAGCAATTCTTAAATGATCATTGTGATTAAAGAAATTCAAATATAATTGTTTCCCCTTATTATAATATGGCGGGTCAAAATAAATAAACGAATTATCCCCATAAAGCGGAATATAATTTATAATAAATGATTCAACATCTTTATTATAGAGATGGATTTTTGATTTATTCTTTGCTATCTTTTCTATTCTTTCAATCAATCTGTTCCTATTAAAGCGAGCATCTAATTTCCATTCCCTCGCTTGATTCTGGCCACCAATAACGCCGCCCTTAATTATACCTGACCGATTAGTTCGATTCATATAAAAAGTTGCAAAACCTAACTCAAAACTATATTTTTTGTTTTGATTAAAACAAATATCTCTCTGATGTTTCCATTCATCAATATTTAAAGGAACAGCTTTTATCTGTTTGATAAATCTTTCTGTATCCTCCAGAATTGCCCGCCAAAAAGAATAAATGCCTTTATCCAAGTCATTGATTACAATTTCAGAAACGACTCCTCTCTCGAGCAATTCAATAGCAACAGCAGCTCCTCCAGCGAAAGGTTCAATATATGTGCCCCCTCTATGACCATATTGATTTATCAATTTTTCAATAACAGGAGTAAGCTTTCCTTTTCCTCCTGGATATCTAAGCGGTGAATAAAACATCACTAATCCAAACTAAAAAACCAATCTTTTTATATTCATAGGTCATTATCTTCTGATGCCTTTTGAGTTATTATAATATTTCGAAGCCAATGTTTATCCTGTATTTTGTTAATTGGTTCATACTGTTCTCCATACAAGATATACATCTTGCCATTTATCTGATTGGCATCTCCCTTTTTAAAGCCTATTCCCATTTTCCCACAAGTGTACTCCACAAGGAATTCCAGATCGCTCTTACCAACCAACGTGATACTATTATATCCGGCTTCCATGGCCTCTGCGACAAGCTGTTCTATTTTTTCTCTATAGAGGTTTATATTATCAATAGTCCGCATGAAATATCGATAACTTCGTTTGAATATCTCTTCTATTCCAGCCGGAGAAACCACATAACTTATATTACGCTGGTTAAGACGCTTGGTCATGAGCCAGCCTTTTTCTATAAGTCGTTTCAGGATGGCATTGACCATGCCAAGAGAGATGCCTGCTTTGTCTGCAAGTTCTCTTTGCTTTAGTGAGTCGTCATTATAAATGTGTTCTAGGATAATCGCTTCTTTATCGGAAGTGTACATGCGTGGGCATACCTCGCCCATAGAAATGGTAAACTAAAAATAGACCACCTGTGTCCAAAGACGCCGCCGAAACCTGCTGTCCCCTCTCCAGGCAGATTTTTCGTTCAACTTTTGAACATTATAATATATATATTTATATAATGCAAGCGGAAAAAATTGTTAAAATTATCGCTTTTTATAAAACAAATGGATTAATGCCCCATTCTCTTTCCCGCGATGATTCTTTCAGCCAGGAAAAATCCTGTATCACCTGGGGCGCTCTTTATGACCAGAATAGAGATATCAGATGTTGTTAGCCTTTTAGGGTATATTGGCTACTGGCAGTTTTTCTACTTGATATACAAATTGATTATTTGTATTTATCAAGTTCTTCAAGTCCATATTTATGGGTTGCCGCCCGAAGCGGGATAATTTTTATACCCTTTTCACTACAATAGTCGAATAATTTAATTAAATAATCAATTTGTTTCTTTTCTTCCCTTTCAGAATTATTGTTAAAAACAAAATCAACATTTTCAAAAGAAGCGCCTAAATATATGGTGTTAATATAGTCAAAATCTAATTGATGGTCAGATGAATCAAATTTAACAATTCTCCACTCTTTTTCATATTCCCATTGTTTTTTCTTATACATAAATTGTGGAAGATTCCACAAATATGTTAATCTCTCCGGGTAAATCTGCTCAGAATAATCAGTATATATTGTATCAGAATAATATAAAGGAATTATAAAATATTTCCCATTTAATATATCTTGAATAATATTATCTGTTTTATATTCAATACAAAAGCCACTATGAGCATTTCCATAATGGGAATGCATAATTATATTGTTTTTTTCTTCAGAGAGACAAAAAACTCCTGAATCTGACACAAAATCACCCAAATATCTATTTGTAAAACCAGAAATTTGTTTCATTTCCCAAAGAATTCCGTGAATATGTATATCCTCAATGCCTACATCTGCATTGGGTTTAATTATCTTTTGCTTTTCTTCTTCTAATATTTTAAACTTTTCTTTATAAGCAACTTTTCTGCTTAAGATATTCCTGCGCAATATCGCATCTCTTAGTATCCTGACCTTTTTATCTCGGGAATATAAAATTCTTTGAATTGTTCTGTCGATTTTTTTATAATAGTGGGTATAAACCCTATAAACCTCCTGTGACAATGAATCAAATGGATCATTAAAATAACGTGGATTTGATAAAGGAATTTTTGATGACGTTATTGTACTAATATTTTGGTTTGTATGAGAGCAATATCGATAAAGCTTTTCTGGCAAGTTCGCTCGTAAATACTGAATATATCCAACATAATCATTTCTTTTTAGAATTTCTATTAACAAAAGAACATTTTCTGCCATTTAAATAGTTCTCCACAATTCTTTTTATTTTTCAGAAAATTATAACATGTATCTGGTGTTTGTTGCATACAAATATCTATTATATTTTCTTAATATGAAATATGATTGAAGACGTTACTCGTTTTTATCCGATTTTTTTGAAAATTCAACAACATCATTATTAATCTTCTTTAATTTAATTTTTTCAACAAATGAAGTTAATAATGCTATTATAGTATCTATGCAATAATATCCTTGGTTTATTCTTTCTCTCTCGTCAAATACAATCGGAATTATTTCCTTTAATTGTTTTTCTGTAAAATGATATTCTAAATAATTATTAGCCATTGCTAAATAAAATAAATAAATCCAGAATTTTTTGATGTTTGTAAAATCCCAACTGCTTTGAATTTTAATTATCATTGAAGATGTTTTATTAAGTTTTTTAATGTATTTTTCTTTTGTTTTATATTTTAAATAAAAATATTGTATTATTATGCCTAAGCATCCAATGTTTTTATTAGTAAAATCATATGTATTTATTTTTTCACTAAAATATTTATATATAATTTTATTACCCACAAATAATATTTTACGATTCTGGTTCACATTGTCTAAAAAGCTTTCTGAAAAAACAACGCTTACTTCAGCATCCAAATCAATTGCCGATAGAAATTTATTAAATAGTGATATATCCTTTGCAATAGCCTTCCCTAAATAATAATTAAACGATTTTAAATGCGCAATTCTCATTGCCGGTATATATTCCGGGATATTAATTATTTTGTTATGAAACATTTCAATAATCCAATCCGTACAATCTGGTAATTCTTGTAAAGTAATGGCGTTTTCTCCTCGGGTTTTTTCTTCAAGACAATGGAATAAGAGCATAAACCCTCTTAAAACAGGATAGGCTTTTTGGGGGTTGTTTTGCGGAAGATGAATAACTATGTTATGTATTTCATCTTTTAAACTATAAAATACAACTTCTACTGTTTCTGGCGACATTGTGGTTATCAACTCAATAATTATTTCATGCCTTATAAACCAAATCCATTGAAAAATAATTGTCCAGGAAGATTCAATTCCCTCGAACAAAAAAGGACTATTGTTTAATTCATCCATCATCTTTAACATTTTAGAATAATCATTTAAAGTCTTTGCCTCGTTAATAGCATCTAACCACTTTTTTTCTCCATAGCGTGCATCATCTTTTATATTGAAAGTTATAGAAACATTTTTTAGCATTTCAATAATTTTATCTAAAAAGTTTTTAGAAACTTTAATATCCGATAAAAGCAAAAAACTCTGCTCATAAAACCTAAGAAGAAGTAATGATATTATTAATTTTTTTTCGCTTAATTCATTGACACTTTCAGTATATAGTTTTCGAGAAAGAATGAGACATTCTTTTATTTTTTTTATTTTTTCTTCTGGCAAATTAATTTGTAAAAATTCATTTTTATTTATCTTTGTATAATTAAAAATAATAGCATTGATTTGTTTAAAAAAATCGATATTAATTTCTTTTGTTGGATTCTCTAATATTTGTTTAAATGCTTCAAACAGTTCTGCACTTTCATTACCATTTTTTATATCGTTTAATAAATATTCAATTTTCATATTCAACTCTTTTTTATGGCATATGGATAACGCAACAATCTGAATTATCAAGTTCTTTCCATAATTTCTCAAAGTCATCTAAAATAACACGAGGATTAGGAACTTTTTGAATAATATGGTGGCTTTTTCCAAGTTGATTTACAGAAATTCCAAGTGAATAAACTTCTGGCAAAGTAAAGGAATCTCTCGGAACAAATATTAGAAATCTGTCATGAAACCCCCAGCCATGCCCACCATATCTGGCCACCAGTTTTAAATGTACACCTTGATTGTTTGACAAGCTTGAAAATTCTTCTTTAACTTTTTGAATATAATCACTAAAACAATTAGCCTTTAACTTTTTTCTTGTTTTTTGGTAATCTGTAATGCACTGAAAAATTAATCCTGAATTTTCATAATATAAAGTATTAATTATATCGGCTGGTAAAAGATATGGATCCCATAGATATATAGCAATAAAATCTGAAGAAATGTTTTTTATTCTATTTTGAATAAATTTCAAAGCTTCTTGTCTTTGTTTCTTTTTAAACACTCCCAAATCACTACTTTTTCTTATTATTTCATTGTTTCGTACCCGCTGATTAATATAATCTGTATAATCCTTTCTTTGAATGTTTATTCCAAAAGATGTACGATGGACTAAATCTATTTCTTTGTGCCCCGTTTCTGTTTTTAAAAGTCTCGGTTCTGAATAGGTTATTCCCAAAGATGACGAAATACTTATTTTTTTTATAAAATTAACTGTTGATTTATGCAGAAAAAGATTATTATCTTTATCTAGTATAGTAGTTGTAAGATTATAATCGTCTCCTAAATGGAAGATATGATCAATTTTTAAATCGCATGAATCATAATAATCAGCAGCTGTTATTGTATCATCAAAAGATGCTGTTATAATTATATGTATATTTTTACCTGCTTTTTGTCTTGGATGATATTCTAGCTTTAAACGAATATCATTGCTGTTCTTTTCTGAATAAATACCCGTTTTACATATTGTTATTGGAAACTGAAAGATAATATTACCAATTCTCTCATAGATTTTTGAAAAATCCATTTTTATTCTTTGAGTTTTTCTAATATAATCATAGATTTTTTCAGATACATTCTTTATATTTAAAATTTCAGTCAATAATTCTTTCTTTTCATCAAAAAACTCAATGATATAATTATCACCCCAGTAATTTGGTTTAAGAATAGAATTTAGAAGTGCTTTTTCATTTGATTCACAAGGAACAAACGCCTTGGGTAGCAAATATAAATTTCTACCAGTTAGACATTCTTCGTCAAAATTAAGGATTCCTTTTTGAATATTAATAAAACAATTTTGAGCATTTTCTATGCTTATTCGTTTTCTTTGTATGCCACAAAAATATCTATCGTTTATATCAAGTTGTTTTGATAAATAATTAGGGGTTTTATCAACAGAAGATAATTCGTCAAAAGAAAAAAGTGTAAAATAATTTATAGCTTTTTTTTCTTCTTTATCAAATATAAATATATGGGACACTTCACAGCCTTTATAAAAGGCTATATTTCCTTCTTTTAAAAGCAATTCAAAATCTTTATTAGCATATTCTTGTTTTGCTTCTTTTATTGCATTTTCTATATCAAACATATATTTATAATACCTTTATTATTTCAAATAAACCATTTATATCCTCTCAAGCGGTATTTCCGCATCAGAAATCCCCAAAATATCATGAATCAAAAGAATTCTAACTGCTTTCAGCAAAAATGCATTAAGCAGAATAGGGTTAATTGTTTTTATTCTCTCGTCAAATCCACCATGGCTAAAATAATCTCGTAATGTTATACAGTTTTGTATAAAAGAAACATAGGTTGCTTCTGTATCACTTAATGCAAACCTTTTAAAATCTTCATGAAAAAACTGCCTCTTATTCTCCAAGAAAAAGAAAATGAACTTGCCTAGTAGATTGCCACTTGAAATTATTTCTTGAGTATAATTCTTATTAGGGTTAAATAATTTTAAATTTTTACCTTGAACGGAAACTATTTTGCCATATTTATAACGCATCAATCCTTCGAAAATATGAACTAGATTTTCAGTTTTCATTTCTGGAATAAACTTTTCTGGAAATCTAAGAATATAAAAAAGCATATTCAATATTTCAATTCTTTTTAGACATAGGTTATTCCATCGAGAAAATACAACATCCCATTGGGTGATTGTGTTAAAGTCAATTATATTATCATATTTAGTTTCTCTGCCCTTTGTGGTTTTAAACCAGCATTTATTAGGAAATTTTTGATTATAATCATAATATAATTCAACATCTGTTATATCTGAATTATTTCCCGAGCACAGCATAATGAACGAATTGATATATGTAATATATCTCATGACTGTTTCAAGGTTTATTTTTGTTTTCGCCGATATCTCAATCCTGACTTCGTTTTGTAGCACTATTTTTTGACCAACATTGAATTCCTTTCTAACATTAAGCCCAGAAATAAAGTCAATATCTAGTGTTTTGGTCGAAAAAATATGATAGGTTTTTTGCTTTAATGAATAAGATATTTGTTCTGGTAAACGCCCTTTTTTTGAATTCATTTTAATATCATATGAAGGTATCCACTTGTTTGCATAACTTGTTTTTAAGACGGCTTTTGCAATTATCTTTTCATCATATTTTTCTAGAATAATTCCTTCATATATGGCCCTTGTTTCTATGCACAATTCGCCATAATAAAACACATAAACATCATTTGCTACCGACTCTTTAATATGATTGTCAACAAGGGTATAACCATATATATGAGGCAATGCCTCGTGATATCCATAAAAAATAGAACTTTTGTTATCTTTGAAAAGTTCAATTAATTCTCTATATTCTTGGGCTTTAAGTTGGTCTTGGGAGAAATAAATTTTTAAAACAGCCTTCTCTTCGTAGATAAAAAGATTGCCAAAATAATTCTTATCTTTCAGGTAAGGGTTAGACCATCTTCCTGCTATTATAGTTCCTGGCGAAAACAAATGTATACTCCTATGGATAGTATAACATGAAAACTATTTTTTAATTAATATTTTTTTAGCAACACCATCTTTTTCATAATTATCCAAAAATAGATTTATTATTTCTTTATTAGTTCTGTAGAGTTCTCCGTTGCCAAAGCGAATAAGATGAAGTCTATTCCGTATGTTTTCTAAGTCCCCAAGTAGCTTTACATCATCATAACGGATTTCTTTTTTTGCTTTTTCTGTACCATCGTTAGATTTAGAATAACTTAAATAAAAGGTTCTTTCGATTGCTCGTAAAAGCTTATTTATATCACTTGCAAGATCATATATATATCTTTGATAGCTAGCGAAATCATTTTTTCTCCAGAAGTAAAGCATACGAATAAAATATTTGGAATCTAATAGTTTATCCCTATATTCATATATTTTTTTAACCATTTTTTGCTGCAAATAAGGAATCCGGTTGCGAGCAACCAGCTCTTCTTTTTGCTCTTTATAGTTGTTAATTTCATTTTCAATAAAATCACAACACATGAACGGATCTTCTGTATTTTCTATAAGCTTTTCAAACAAATCTGCGTTTTCATATTTATCATTAAACCTTATTAAAAAATAAACTATTCTATGGATAATAGTATCATTTCCAAATTGCAATCTTTCATGTCCATCGGGAATCTCATTAATTATATCAAATAAGGCGGCAAAATAAGATAAATAATTATCCTTGGGGATTAAATCTCCTTCAATAGAATGTTTTTCCAGCAAATCAAGCAGGCTATGGATTTTATTATTGTTAATATACTCTCTTAAAAGTGTTTTTAAAGCATCATAATCATTTGAAACTGCTTTTATTCGTTGAGCATCATAATTTGAGCATTCTTCATCTGAAATGCTTGAAATATGGTCAAAATATATATCAAAAAATCTTTCAGAGGCAATTGAGTTGGTTGCGTCAATTTCAGATTTATTAAAAAGAGAATTAATTTGAATGTTTTTTGAACCAAAAAAGGTAATTGGAAATATTTCTGTTATAATTATATTGATATTATTCTTTTCGTTTGTAGTGGAACCAAATTTTTGAACATTGTCTTTATACCATTTTGCATAAGTTCCTTTTTCTTTTGCGCCTGGTTCATCTTTCAACATTTTATCAGATATGAACCATTGCTTATTGTCTCGAATAAAAGAATAGCAATCTGGATACTTTAATCTAATAAGTTCTATTCCTAAAAAATCAACTAGATTTATTTCTAAAACATTTTCTTTAATAAATTGGTTTATTTTAAAAGAAATTGAGTTAAAATAGCGTTTTATATTTCTTATGCTTGATAATTCTGAGATTATTATAGAATGAATTTGAGACCATTTTTTATTATCTGTTTCAAAAATATTCGCTGTATTATCAGGTAAAGCAGAAATTAATTTTTCAAGGTTGTTTTTGAAATATTTCTCAAGCTTAAATTGTGATATCCCTGGTAAATCATATTCAATATTTATTATTTTTTCCAAGTAATCATGCCCACTAATTGTATCTTGTACTGTTAAACTCTTTTCAGCTATATTTCTATCAAAAGAAAGCAAATATATAGTATTAGGAAAATCTGCATTAATTCTTATAATTCTAAATAATTGTTTTATTTCAACTGAGGTTAATCGATCTATATCATCGATGATAATTATCATTCTAATTTTGTTTTTTATAATAATGTTACTTATTTCTTCTTTTATTTCAGATATAGGCAATTTATCTTGCCTTGTTAAAATACAAGCTAAACATCTCCATGAAAAATAGACAACTGCATATATTGCTAAAGATATAATAGTTCGTTTTGTTAAACTGTTTACCATTTCTGGTGATTGCTGGAAAATATGAGAAAGGCTTATTCCAAGTATTGTAAAAACAAGAGCTGTTATCGTTAATACCGTATTAATCGTTTTTTGCGGTTTAATTTCCTTAAAAAAATTTATATATTTCTTAATTACTTTTGTTAGTTTTCTTATCTTTTTATTATCTTTTATTGATGAGTATAGTTGATTAATAAAAGAAATAAGTAGATCTTCTGTCTGGGAATATCCCCATGGGTTAAATTTTATTACTATTGGTTTATTCTTTTCTTTTGTCTGGCTTCGTAATATATCTTTTAAAAAGTATTCTGTTAGATTTATAACCGATGTTTTTCCAGAGCCCCATTTGCCCAAAAGACCTATGATTAATGATTTCTCTTCTTTCCATGATATTAAAGAGTCTGCTAGGTTTTTAGCGAAACTTTCACGACCCAATATATCTTCTTCTGGTTTATTGATTGGTTCGTCAGATAGTATTTCTTTTTTCAATTTGTTTTCCTTCTTTAAACCGCACTGGCATAATAAATGTTTTAGTTTTTTAAACACCCTATCGGTACTACAAGAACCCCATCTTCGCGGGCATAGCCAAACTGGGTGGCAGTAATTACCATCTTTAAATCAGGTAGTCTGAGCGGGCATTGCTTTTCAGATTTATTATATTCCTTTATCAGTTTTTCTATCTCGCAAAGGTGTGCTGCGCCCTCATCAATTTCTGTTTCGCCCAATTTAAATTCAATCAAGGCATAACGGCCATCGCTTAAATGCAGGACCCCATCCGCTTCAAGACCATATCGGTCATGATAGTATGAAAACTTTCCATCATAGAGGGAACTGTAGACTTTCAAATCTCTTATACAAAGGGATTCGAACAAGAACCCTAATGTCTTGAAGTCTTTGTTAAAATAATCTGGGGCAATACCAAGTGCCGCAACGGCAATAGAAGGATCAATAAAGTTTTTCTTTTTTGATGAACGAATTGCTGTTTTTGAACGAATTGCCGGCGACCAAGCATCAATATCATCAATTATATAAAGCTTTTCAAGTGCATTGATATAATCATATATAGTGGGTTCTGTTACATCATAGTTTGCTGTTATATCGGCAACTATAGTCTTCATCTCGGCCAGAGTGCAGATATTTCTGCTATATGAACGCAAAATAGTCTGTGCCAAAAGTGGATTTCTTTTTACGTTGTCAATTTTTGAGATATCAACGGAATATGTTTGTTTGTATAAATCTTTTGCTATTTCAAGCTGACCCTTTTTAGCTTTTATTCCTAAAACACTGGGCCACCCTCCTCTGCAAATAGCAAAAATAACATCATCCAAAGACATGTCTGATTTACAACTATCAAAAGAACCTGGATTGTTGAATAAATCAAGCAACGAAACTGTTCCATTTGATTCTTTTGTTTCATATAGACTCATAGGATACATCTGCAGGCGGCTAATCCTAAGCGTTCCCGTGTGGGGTGTTTGAGCAATATTTGATGTTGATCCAGTAAGAATATACTGCCCTTTTTTCCCTGAATCATCCACATCCTTTCTTATAATTCCAAACAGTTTAGGAGCATCCTGCCATTCATCAAAAAGAATGGGTTTTTCCCCTACAAGCAACTTGCTGGGTGCTATGGATGCAATTTTTAATAAGTTATCTCTTTTTTCCTCGTCCTGAAATTCGACTATTGTTTTGGCTTTTTGTTTCCCTGAAGTTGTTTTACCGCAACCTTTTGGTCCCTGAATCCAAACGGCACCAAAGGCTTCCATTTTTAAGGAAAGAATCTCGTCGATAATTCGTTTCTTGTATTTCATATAGTCATTATATATTATTTAAGAGATTTGCGCAATCTTGTTTAAGAGATTTGTGGCATTTTATTTAAGTAATTTGTGCACTTTTATTTAAGAGATTTGCGGTTATTTCTCTTTTTGCTATATTGCTTTGCAATATAGCAAAAAGAGTATTTATACCTTGTTTTTTCCTCTTTTTAGCTATACACTATCATCTATGAAGTACGATTTTTTCAGCATGGGGAACATCCTTACAGACATTCTTATAAGCGTAGAAGACAGAGATCTTAAAGCCTTGAATATCCACAAGGGGACAATGAAGATCATAGACCACAAAGAGGGACAGGCTATCCTAGATTATCTTAAGGGATATAAAACTAAGTATTACTGCGGTGGCTCTGCTGCAAACACCATGATCACACTCTCGGGACTTGGGCCTAAAGCGGTGCTCTGCGGCCGGGCAGGAAACGATTCCTTTGGCCAGATTTATATAGACAGGCTTTCTGAGCGGAAGAACCTAACCTCTGCCATTGTAAGGGAAGACGGTGACACAGGCTCCAGTATTGTACTGATTACCCCAGACTATGAGCGTTCTATGAATACAAACTTAGGCATCTGCAAAAACTTCTCTCCTGAGGATATTGACGAAAACGAGCTGAAAGAATCTTCGATGCTCTATTTTACCGGCTATATGTGGGATACCGAGAACCAGAAGCAGGCTGTTATGAAAGCTCTGGATATTTGCAAACTTAACGACATAAAGGTTGCTTTTGATGTGGCTGACAAATTGAGTATCCAGCGTTACCGGGATGATTATTTAACCATTATCCAGCAGCACTGCGACTATGTATTTGCCAACAAAAAAGAGGCTTCCACTCTCTTTGATAACGACAATCCTGAAGAATGCGTAAAACTGCTCTCTGAACTGGGCTGCACCGCAATTGTAAAGCTTGGTGATAAAGGGGCTTTGATTAAGGCACCTGGAGAAGAGACTATTCCTGTCCCGGTAAAAGGCTTCACAACGTGTGTGGATACTACTGGTGCAGGCGATACCTTTGCAGCCGGCTTCCTCTATGGTATTGACCGAAAGAAATCTCTGGAAGAGGCTGGAAGTTACGCTTCAATCGCCGCATCAGCAATAATTGCAAAGTTCGGTGGCCAGTTTAATAAAGCTGAAATCGAAGAATTAAAGAAAAAGCTGGATTAAAAAATCCAGCTTTTTTATTGTAGCCCCTGAAACGAGTTCAAGGTGACGCGGTATTACAGCTCTTTTTTAATTGCTTCTGCTTTGTCAGTTTTCTCCCAGGAGAAGATATCCCGTCCGAAGTGGCCATATGATGCTGTCTTCTGGTAAATAGGCTTCTTAAGATCCAGTGTCTTTACAATGCCTGCAGGGGTTAAATCGAACAGCTCTTTTACTGCCTTTTCTATCTTCTTTTCCTCTACCTGAGCTGTACCGAAGGTGTTGACCATTACAGATACCGGGAAAGGCACTCCGATAGCATAAGCCAGCTGAACCTCGCACCGTGTGCATGCGCCGGAAGCTACGATATTCTTTGCAATATAGCGGGCCATGTAAGCTGCAGAACGGTCCACCTTGCTTGGGTCCTTGCCGGAGAAAGCGCCGCCGCCGTGGCGACCCATTCCACCATAGGTATCTACGATAATTTTGCGCCCGGTGAGACCTGTGTCTCCATGTGGTCCCCCGATTACGAAACGGCCTGTGGGGTTGATGAAATATTTGATGTTCTTCTGGTCAAACTTTTCTTCTGCCAGAACAGGATTGATAATTTCTGAGATAATTGTGTTCTTTATCTGGTCGTAGGAGATGTTGTCGTCATGCTGATGAGATACAACTACTGTGTCGATGCGTTTAGGTGTGTAGCCTTCGTATTCGATGGTAACCTGGCTCTTTGCGTCGGGCCGGAGCCATTTGATGGCACCGCTTTTCCTAAGCTCTGTTGCCTTGAGCAGAATCTTGTGAGCCAGCATGATTGGTGCAGGCATGAGGGAGGCTGTCTCGTTGCAGGCAAAGCCGAACATAAGGCCCTGATCGCCGGCACCCTGTTCTCCTTTATAAAGTCCTGTTCCTGACACCCCCTGGGAGATATCGGGGGACTGGTTGTGAATTACATTGAGCACTGCCATGGAATCGCAGTCAAGGCCATATTCTGCCTTGGTGTAGCCGATCCCTCTTGCTATTTCCCGGGCCACATGCTGTACATCTACATAAGTGCTTGTGGTGATCTCGCCCCCTACCAGCACCATGCCGGTGGTGGAGAAGCATTCGCAGGCAACTCTGGATTCAGGGTCGTCCTTAAGGCATGCATCCAGGATTCCGTCTGAAATCTGGTCGCAGAGCTTATCTGGATGTCCCTCGCCCACTGATTCTGAAGTAAAAAGATATTTTTTCATAGCATTTGCCTTTTAGTATCTGTAATAATCTGGTTTGAACGGTCCCTCTACAGGAACTCCGATATAATCTGCCTGAGCCTTGGAAAGCTTGGTCAGCTTGACGCCGATTTTGCCCAGGTGGAGCCTTGCAACTTCCTCGTCCAGTTTCTTTGGAATAACATAAACCTGGGGTTTGAGCTCTTTCTGCTTTTCCCACAGCTCTATCTGTGCCAGCACCTGGTTAGTGAAGGAGTTGGACATTACAAAGGATGGATGGCCTGTAGCACAGCCAAGATTGACCAGTCTTCCCTGTGCCAGAATATAGATTGTGTGGCCATCTGGGAATGTGTACATATCGTACTGGGGCTTTATGTTCACCTCTTTTATGCCGGGAACAGCCTTAAGCTGGTTCACCTGAATCTCCATGTCGAAGTGGCCGATGTTGCATACAATAGCCTGATCTTTCATCTTCTTCATATGTTTTACAGTGATGATGTCAATATTGCCTGTGGCAGTCACATAGATGTCGGCCCAGCCCAATGTATCTTCCACTGTCTTGACCTCATACCCCTCCATTGCAGCCTGGAGAGCGCAGATAGGGTCTGCCTCGGTTACAATTACTCTGGCGCCCATGCCTCGGAGAGACTGGGCAACACCCTTGCCTACATCACCATAGCCGCACACTACAGCAACCTTGCCGGCAACCATAACATCGGTACCCCGCTTGATACCGTCCAGAAGGGACTCACGGCAGCCATGGAGGGTGTCGAACTTGCTCTTGGTGACAGAATCGTTCACGTTGATGGCTGGGAAAAGAAGCTTGCCCTGTTCTGCCATCTTGTAGAGCCGGTGGACACCAGTGGTGGTCTCTTCAGAAACTCCCTTTATGTCAGCTACGATTTTATGCCAATGGTTTTTATCTTTCTTGTAGACTTTTGCAAGGGTCTTGAGCAGATACTTCTCGTCCTCGCTCTCCGGCTTTTTCCTAAGGAGGGACGGATCGTTCTCTATATCGTATCCCAGATGGGCCATAAGAGTGGCATCGCCACCATCATCAACTATAAGCTGTGGCCCCTTTCCACCGGGGAAGGAGAATGCGTTGTACAGGTATTCCCAGTACTCTTCCAGGGTCTCCCCCTTGTATGCAAAGACAGATACGCCTGCCGGCTTTTTTGCTGTTCCTTTGCCTACTGCAATAGCTGCGGCAGCATGATCCTGGGTGGAGAAAATATTGCAGCTTGCCCACCGGACTTCGGCCCCAAGAGCAGTGAGGGTCTCGATAAGAACTGCAGTCTGGATAGTCATGTGCAGGGATCCTGTGATCCGCACACCCTTGAGAGGTTTTTTCTTTCCAAACTTTTCCCGAGCTGCCATAAGGCCTGGCATCTCATACTCGGAGATAGAGATCTCTTTTCTGCCCCAGTCGCACAGGTTGATGTCTTTTACAAAATAATCCATACGCTTTTCTCCGCTTATAAAATAGCACTTTATTTTAAAAAGTAAAAGTGTTATTATTAATTATGCTTCAATTGTTGGTATTCACAGTTGTCCTTATCCTCGCCTTCCTCATAAACGGTGTCGCAACTCCGCTTCTGATACGGCTTTCTCATAAACACAAATGGTACGATTTTATCGATGAGAGGAAGATCCACCCCGATAAAATGCCGCGGATTGGCGGTGTTGGAATTTTCATAGGCTTCTCGCTTGCCGCCTTTGTATATGTTGTTGGCTGTCATGTGCTGGATATCAAGGAGCTGAACTATCTGTCCAAGTACTCCCACCTTCTTATGAGCATAGGCTATCTGATCATTGTGCTGATGGGTCTTGCAGACGATTTTTACAACCTTAAGGCAGGGGTTAAATTTGTTATTCAGATTATCGCTGCACTGTGCATAACCATGGGCGGCTTCAAGTTCACTATTTTTTCCATCGCCTGGACTCCTGTGGCAATCCCTCTGAACGCATTCTGGTCCCACGCCCTGACTATTCTGTGGATAATAAGCTTCTGCAACGCCATAAACCTGATGGATGGCATGGATGGTCTTGCCGGCGGTATTGCTTCTATAGGCGCTGTGTTCTACATAATTATCTTTGCCCTAGCCGGCAACTTTACTGCAGTGGCTGTGTCGGCCTGTATCCTGGGCTCAATTGTGGCTTTCCTGGTGTTCAACTACCCCCCTGCCAAGATTTATATGGGAGACTCGGGCAGCCTGCTTTTGGGCTTCTCCATGGCCGTGATCCCACTGATCCACAACGCCCCTCCCGTTAGCACCGATGTGCTGTTCCCTGCATTGTTGATTTTCATTATTCCTATTCTGGATATGGCGGGTGCTATTCTGCGCCGTAAGCGCCGTGGACGCCCTATATTCTCCCCCGACCGGGAACATCTGCACCATAAGCTCCAGGACTTTGGCCTTACCCCTAACCAGGTGCTGGCTGTAGTCTACTCCTTCTCTGTTATTGCCGGAAGTTGTGCTCTTATGTACTGGCTTATGAAAGGGACCGTGGCTATCCTTTTCTTCTTTGCGGTGTGGGTTTTCTTTGGTCTTCTGTTTGTACTGCTGCACAAGAAGTACAGGGCTTTCAAGAAGCGCGGGACTTCAAAGAGCTGACGGCTTTTCCAGGCAGAAGCGGCATATCCTGCCGTCCCGTATCTCGGTCAACACTACTCTGGCAACCCTTTCTGTATCTACTTTTCCACCAGGCACTAAGCAGCCCCGTTTGCGCCCTATTGTTTCCAACAGGGCAAACATGTCGCTGCAGGAAATCTCTTCTGGGGCCAAATTAAAGCGCTCCTGGAGCTTTTTAAGGTAATTCTGATAAAAGTACTCCAACCCTTTGATTGCAATGTCCTCACGGAACAGTATTTCGTCGTTGATGCTTCCCAGGATAGCCAGTTTTTCACCTACAGCCTGGTCTTCGAACTTGTGCCATAGGATGCCCGGGGTGTCGATCACCTTGAGCGATGCCGATATTTTTATGCTCTGTGATACATCGCGGGTCACACCGGGGCGGTTCTCCACATTGCGGCTTTTCCTGCCCGACAGGTAGTTTATGATTGCAGATTTGCCTACATTGGGCACGCCCAGCACCATGGCGCGGACCGCCCGGCGCCCTGCCCAGCTGGCGTTGCGGCATAGATATTTGGCTTTTTCTATAAGCTGGGGCAGGTTTTTACCGGTCTTGGCCGATATCTGCACCACTTCGATGGATTCGACGCCCTTTTTAAGCGCTTTTTCCCACTGGCCCAAGAGGTTCGGATCGGCCAGATCTGCTTTATTGAGCACTATAAGACGGGGCATCTTTCCAACGATATCGTCTATCATAGGGTTCCGGCTGGACATAGGTATGCGGGCATCCAGCACCTCAATCACGATGTCTGCACGGCTGAGATTCTCTTTTATCTGCCTTACGGCCTTGGTCATGTGACCGGGAAACCACTGCAACGGCATACTGCTACCCTATCTTTATCATAATCACACCGAGGAGAATTGTCACTATCCCGATTATCTTATTTGTTGTGATTTTTTCCTTGAGGAAGACAAAACCCAGGATAGAGCCGATCACCACCGAGAATTCCCGGATTGGGGTTATATAGCTGCTCTTGGCCTCGGCAAATGTGGCGTAGATGAAGAGGATTATCAGGTAGGAGACTGTGATTCCGTACCCGATTATTGCGGCATACTTCCCTTCCTGACGTATGAAATTTCTAACCCCTTTTGCAGTTCCCAGCTCTCCCTTAACGATGAACGGTGTAAAGATTGTGGCCGAGAGAACTCCTGTCAGGTTCAGGTAGAGAATAGGGTTGTACTGCTGCACCCCCGCCCTGTCTATGAGGGTGTAGATCACCACCGTGCACCCCAGCAGAAGTGCATATTTCATCGATTTTATGCTGCCGGCAAGCACTTTCCGGTTAAGGCCATCCTTAAGTGCAAAGCTGAAGATTCCAACAACTACCATCATTATCCCCGCTACAGCCCAGGCTGATATCTGGTCGTGGAATATGATCATGCTGAATATAGCCACCAGAACCACGCCTGTACCCCGGGCTGCCGGGTACATAAGGGAGAGCTCCCCCTCCCTGTAGGAATACATTACGCAGAAATAGTAGGCTATGTCTGAAAGTGCCGAGATTATTGCGAATGCGAAGATTCCCAGGGAAAAGCCGCTTTTGGCTATGATATAGAGGGAGAACGGCAACAGAGTGATGTTGGCAAACCAGACCCCCAGGAGCATTATAGCCATGTTGTCGGCCTTCTTTTTGCTGAAGAAGTTCCAGACCGCATGGAGGGTGCCGGAGCCTAAGGCCAGGAGGAATATGGTCAGGTTCACCTATCAGCCCACCTTGATCAGGATTACACCCAATACTATGGTCAGAATACCTGCAATCTTGTTTGGGGTAGCCTTCTCCCGCAGGAAGATGAAGCCCAGAAGGGCGCCGAAAACTACTGCGCTTTCCCGGATTACAGTGACATAGCTTGCCTTGGCTTCGGCAAACACGTTGTAGATTATAAGGATAAGGACATAGGAGCAGATAATTCCGTATCCGATGGCAAGAGCTGCCTTACCATGATTCTTGAAAGTCTCCTTCATGTGCCTGAAGGTAAGGGTTCCCCCGTGGGCCAGGAATGGAATCAGAAGGGACATGGCGACCACTTCCTTGAAATTGAAGTAGACCAGAGGGTTGGCATACTTGGCCCCCACCCTGTCCACCAGTGTGTATGCAACTATTGTGAACCCTTTGATTAGAGCAAGCTTCTGGGCCTTGAGGCTTTCCCAGATCATTTTTGGGTTGGTTCCCTTGTTCAAAGCGAAGAAAAAGACTCCGAAAAGGACTGTGATTATTCCGATGATTGCTATTCCCGAAATATGCTCCTTGAGGATAAGAGCGCTGAAAAGAGCGGTAAGCATGACACCTGTTCCACGTGAAACAGGGTATGCCATAGAGATGTCCGACACCTTGTAAATTATTGTCAGCATATAGAAATCGACCGCCTCTATTGCCCCTGTTGCAATCAGGAACGGAATAGCATGGTAGTCAAATCCATGTAAGCCGATGATAAGGATAGTTATAGGCAGCACCGTGAGGTTTGCCACACAAACACCGGTTATCATGACTGAATAATCTGAGGCATTCTTCTTGATGAAGAAGTTCCAGGTTGAGTTCAGTGCTCCGGAAAAAATCGCAAGAAGAAAAATCGTCAGGCTCATGAGCGCGGAGGCGTCCAGCTGTCCTTGAGTGAGACGCTGCGGTTGAACACAAGCTTCTCTTCTGTGGAATCCGGATCTGGAGAGAAGTAGCCCTGCCGCAGGAACTGGTAGTACTCTCCTGGTTTTGCCTCTTTAAGGGAAACTTCGGCCAGGCACCCCTCCAGAACCTTGCAGGAATCGGGGTTGATGCAGCTGATGAAGTCGCCGTCCTCGTCCGGGTTCTCCTTTGTAAAGAGCCTGTCGTAGAGCCGCACATCCACCTTTATGTTCTCCTGTGCGCTTACCCAGTGGGAAGTTCCCTTGACCTTGCGGCCGTCCTCAGTCCAGCCCCCCTTGCTTGCAGGGTCGTAGGTGCAGTGCACCTCTGTAACCTTGCCGTTCTCGTCAGTTTTGTAGCTATTGCAAGTGATATAGTAGGCGTGCTTAAGCCTTATCTCCTTGCCTGGTGAGAGGCGGAAATATTTCTTCGGCGGGTCGATCATAAAGTCTTCACGCTCTATGTAGAGCTCTTTGGTGAACGGAATTTTTCTGGTTCCGGAATTCTCTTCCTCCGGGTTGTTCTCGCCATCGAACCATTCAACCTGCCCTTCGGGGTAGTTGTCGATTATCACCTTGAGGGGATCCAGAACCACCATCCGGCGGAGGGCCCGCTTGTTCAGGTCTTCCCGGAGACAGAATTCCAGCATTGCAATATCCACGATGCTGTCCATCTTAGCCACACCGATGCGGGCTGCAAATTCCCGGATAGACTCAGGGGAATAGCCTCTTCTCCTAAGGCCTGATACTGTAGGCATACGGGGGTCGTCCCACCCTTTCACATAGCCTTCCTTAACCAGCCGGAGAAGCTTCCGCTTGCTCATTACTGTGTAGTTAAGGTTAAGGCGGGCAAACTCGATCTGCTGTGGATGGTGCATCTCCGGCAGCTGGTCCAGGAACCAGTCGTAAAGAGGTCTGTGGCTCTCGAACTCCAGGGTGCAGATGGAATGAGTTATTCCCTCTATGGAGTCCTCAAGGCCGTGGGCCCAGTCGTACATGGGGTAGATACACCATTTGTTCCCCTGTCTTGGGTGTTCTACCCTTACAATTCTATACATCACGGGATCCCGCAGGTTCAGGTTTCCTGATGCCATGTCTATTTTAGCCCGGAGTGTCTTGGAGCCGTCGGGGAACTCGCCATTCTTCATCCGCTCAAAGAGGTCAAGGTTCTCCTCAACTGTGCGGTTGCGGTACGGGCTCTCTTTTCCCGGCTCGGTGAGGGTGCCCCGGTACTCCCGGATCTCATCGGCCGAAAGGTCGTCCACATAGGCTTTTCCAGCTTTGATAAGCTGTACTGCCAGCTGGTACATCTTTTCGAAATAGTCGGAGGCATAGCAAGGCTTGCCGCCCCAGTCGAAGCCCAGCCACTTTACATCGGCCTGGATAGAGTCGATATACTCGTTCTCCTCCTTGGCCGGGTTGGTGTCGTCGAAACGGAGGTTTGTCCGCCCGCCATATTGCTTGGCCAGCCCGAAGTTAAGGCAGATAGACTTGGCATGCCCTATATGAAGATAGCCGTTAGGCTCCGGAGGGAATCTGGTGATTACAGCTCCTCCGTTCTTGCCGTTTTTTATGTCCTCTTCTATTATTTTCTGTATGAAATTCTTTAAGACTACCTCGTTTTTTTCCTCTTCCACTTTATTTACCTCATCTTCCAAGCATTGCGTACAGGTGCAGGAGTTCTTCTTTGGTTTTATATGAGATTTCCAGCTTTCCTTTCTTCATTGTACCCTTAAGGGTAACCTTTGTTCCAAGTTTTTCTGCAAATTTCTGCTCTGTGGCAGCCATTTCAGGATCTTTTTTGCTGTTATAGAGCTTTGGATTGACTGCATTCGCATCTTCCTGGTTCAGTTTTGCAGCCATAGCCTCTGCCTCGCGGACCGAAAGACCCTTCTTCTCTATCGCCTCAAAAAGCTTCTGCTGATTCTCTTTAGAGTCCACAGAAAGGATGGCCCGGGCGTGTCCTGCGGTGAGTGTTCCACGTGAAACAGCATCCTTCATCTCATCATTAAGCTTGAGGAGGCGGAGGGCATTTGCTATTGTGGAGCGGTTTTTACCCACTTTTTTAGCCAGCTCATCCTGATTCAGATTGCTGTTCTTCATAAGAGCTTCATAGGCCAGCGCCTCCTCTATCGGAGTCAGGTCTTTCCGCTGGATATTCTCTATAAGAGCAATCTCCAGCTTCTCCTGTTTAGAGAAATGGCCAGTGATGATAGGCACTTTAGTAAGATGTGCCAGAAGAGCTGCCCTGTAACGCCGCTCACCCGCTATAATCTGATACTTTTCTGCAATTTTCTCAACCAGGATAGGCTGAAGGATTCCCTTCTCTTTAATAGAGTTGGCCAGCTCCTGGAGCGCGGTCGGGTCAAAATCCTTTCTAGGCTGATCTGGATTCGTGATAATCAGCTGTATATCGATGAAGTTGGTCTCCTGGTTCTTGATTGTTCCTGCGTTTGGAATAAGGGCATCGTATCCCCTGCCCAGCCGGGTTAATTTCTCATTTGACACGGTTAATCACCTCTTCTGCTAATTTTTTATATCCGAATGCACCCTGGCAGTTTTCCCGATAAATATTTATAGGGACTGAATGGGAGGGAGCCTCGGAGAGGGCCACGTTCCGGGGAATCACTGTCCGGAACACCTTGTCGCCAAAGTAGGAGGTGACATTGCGCACCACCTCGTTGGCCAGCTTTATGCGTGAATCGTACATTGTAAAGAGTATGCCGCCGATGCGGAGGTTCGGGTTCAGGCTGTGCTGCACAGAGCTGATAGTCTGGATAAGAAGGCTTAAGCCCTCCATTGCAAAATATTCGCACTGCATCGGTATGATGATGAAGTCAGAGGCCACCAGACAGTTGAGGGAGAGAAGTCCTAATGACGGCGGGCTGTCAATAAAGATATAATCCCATTCCTCTTTTATCTCCTCCAGGACTGTCTTGAGATATTCTTCCCTGTGGTCAACTGTAGCCAGCTCGATGGCTGCTCCCGAGAGGTTCACATTCGATCCTATTCCATAGAGATTCTCAACCGGGGTCTTCTGGATCACATCCTTGATATCTTTAATGCCTGCAATTGCCTCGTAGATGCCGGGAGCATCCTTGTCCAGCCCTGCGAAAGTCGAGAGGTTTCCCTGGGGGTCGAAGTCGATAAGGAGCACTTTTTTCCCCATGTCGGCGATATATGCCCCAAGGTTTACTGCGGTGGTGGTTTTTCCTACTCCACCCTTCTGGTTAGAAAATACAATTATTTTTCCCATCGCTCATATTATACTTGATTATTTTTTTTCTTCAAGTATATTTATAGGTAGAAGGAGTCAAAGATGATTGAACAGATTAAAATGGCAATAGATAATATCCGCCCTAGCCTCCAGGCAGATGGTGGCGATATTGAGTTTGTTGATTTCAAAGAGGCAGAGAACCTGGTGCTTGTTAAGCTTAAGGGTGCCTGCAACGGCTGCCCTATGGCAAAACTTACTCTGAAGAACGGAGTTGAGTCTTACATGAGAAAAACTATCTCTGACAAGCTGGTGGTTGAAGAGGCCTGACCATCTGTTTCACGTGAAACAAAAAGGGCGTCGTTGTGACGCCCTTTTTTTATTGCCTTGGCCCGGGGATTATTCCTCGGCACCTTCGTCTTCCTCGTCCGGTGAGACGCTGGCCAGGCTGATGATGTAATCGCCCTCTGCCACATTGACCACCTTGACTCCCATGGAGTTCCTTCCCTGGGTAGAGATCTCGTTTACCTTGACCTTTACGGTGTTGCCCTTGGAGGTGATGCACATAAGCTCATCCTCTTCGGCTACCGATACTACGCCGGCAACCTGGCCGGTCTTATCGTTGATTGCATAGGCGATCTGCCCTTTGGTGCTGCGGCCGTGCGGCTTGAAGAGCTGGTAATCTGTCCTCTTTCCATAGCCCTGGGTTGTGATAAGAAGCATCATCTTCCCTTCTTCGGCCCGCATTACGCCGGCAACCTCGTCGTCGCCCTGCACTCTCATGCCGATAACACCCATGGCCGTACGCCCCATAGCACGGATAGCGCTTTCGTTGTAACGCAGTGCGTTGCCAGATTTGGATACCACCAGGATATCATCATTGCCGGTGGTGAGGATTGCCCTGACAAGCCTGTCGTCCTCGCGGATCTCGATGGCCCGGATACCTTTGGTCTTGGCGTTGCGGAAGGCGCTGGTCGCAACTTTCTTTGCAATACCCTTTGCAGTGCAGAACAGGATGAAAGTCTCGTCATTGAAGTCCTGAAGGTTGATGATTGTCTCAATCTCCTCGTCTGCATCGATGTTGAACAGAGTCCGGACAAGAACACCCCTGGAACCCTTGCCTGCCAGCTCAGGAATCTCGTGCACCTTGAGCCAGAATGCCCGGCCGCGGTTGGTGACAAAGAAGATATAGTCGTGGGTGGAGGCTATGAAGAGGTGCTCCACAAAGTCTTCTCTGCCCCTGATCTTTGATACCATGGAGCCTTTGCCTCCCCTGCTCTGGCTCTTGTATGCAGATACAGGAACACGCTTGATGAAGCCCTGGTTGGAGATAAGGACAGCCATATCCTCCCGCTCGATAAGATCTTCGATATTGAAGCCCTCAAGCTCGCTCTGTACAATCTCTGTCTTCCGGTCGTCGCCGTAGCGGGCAGCTATATCGTTGGTCTCGTTCTTTACCACTTCCAGAATCTTCTCGTGGTGTGCCAGAAGGTCTTCCAGGTGACGGATAAGAGCCATAAGCTCCTCCATCTCCTTCTTGAGCTCGTCTATCTGCAGATGGGTAAGCCGCTTGAGCTGCATATCAACAATAGCCTGAGCCTGGATGTCGTCGAAGCCGAACCGCTTGCAGAGGGCTGCCTTTGCATCGGCAACATCGCTGCTGGCGCGGATAATAGCCACAACCTCGTCGATGTTGTCCACTGCCACGATAAGAGCTTCCAAGACGTGAGCCCGCTCCTTGGCCTTCTTGAGCTCAAACTGGGTACGGCGGGTCACTACAATGTCGCGGTGCTTTACGAAATTCTGTATAAGTTCTTTTAATGTAAGGATTTGCGGGCGGCCATCCACTAGCGCCAGGTTGATGATACCGAAGTTGGCCTGCAGGTCTGTCTTTGCATAAAGCTGGTTCAGCACAACCATCGGGCTGGCATCCCGCTTAAGGCCGATTACAAGGCGCATTCCTGTGCGGTCCGATGACTCGTCGTTGGCATCGGAAATTCCTTCCAGAGCTTTATCGCGAACAAGCTCCTTGATCTTTTTGATGATGTTGGTTGTGTTGACGCCGTATGGAACCTCGGTGAACACTAACGAGATCTTGCCGGTGGAGGATACTTCCTCCTCTTTCTTGGCCCGGATCACAACTTTGCCGCGACCTGTCTGGTAAGCCTGCTTGAAGCCGGAGGTTCCATACACAATGCCGCCGGTCGGGAAGTCTGGTCCCTTGATGTGTTCGCAGAGCTCGTCCACAGTGATATCAGGGTTGTCGATATATGCGCTGATGGCAGAAGCGACTTCCCGCAGGTTGTGCGGCGGCATGTTGGTTGCCATACCTACTGCGATACCTGTGGTTCCGTTACAGAGGAGGAACGGGAACTTGGCGGGGAGTACTGTAGGCTCCTTGACTGTCTCGTCGAAGTTCGGAACCATGTCCACAGTCTCTTTGTCGATATCCTTGACCATCTCCTCGGCAAGCTTTGCCATCTTGGCCTCGGTGTACCGGTATGCCGCTGCCGGGTCGCCGGCAATAGTACCGAAGTTTCCCTGTGGGGTTATTACTGTGTAGCGCTGTGCGAAATCCTGTCCAAGGCGGACCAATGCGTCGTAGACAGACGCATCGCCGTGCGGGTGGTATTTACCAAGCACATCGCCGACTATCTTGGCACACTTACAGGTAGGCCCGCTGTTGACCAGATGCAGCTCGTCCATTGCGTACAGGATACGGCGGTGAACCGGCTTTAAGCCGTCCCGCACGTCCGGCAGCGCCCGCTGAACGATTACTGACATGGAATAATCGATGTATGCCTGCTTAACTTCCTCTTCTATAGGAATCTGTATAACTGTTCCGCCCTGTGGTGTAATAATCTCTTCCATATCTCTACCCTCTTCCTGTTAAACATCCAGCTTGGCGTAAACTGCGTTCTCTTCGATAAACTTACGCCGCGGCTCGACTTCCTCGCCCATGCAGACTGTGAATATCTGGTCTGCGGCCTGGGCATCAGGAATTGTGACAACTTTCATCTTTCTTCTGGCAGGATCCATAGTGGTCTCCCACAGCTGGGTCCCGTCCATCTCTCCAAGACCTTTGTACCGCTGCACATTGGCCTTGTTGCGGTTCTCGCCCAGCTTGGCAAGCTCGGCCTCCCGCTCTTCCTCGGTATATACGTATACAGGCCTGTTCTTGCCCAGCTGTATCTTGAACAGCGGAGGCATGGCCAGATATACATAACCGTTCTCTATAAGGGCCGGCATATAGCGGAAGAAGAATGTCAGGAGCAGTGTCCTGATATGGCTTCCATCCACATCGGCATCGGCCATGATTATGATCTTGTGATAGCGGAGCTTCTCCAGGTTGAAGGTCTCGCCGAAGCCGGCACCCAGAGCTGCGATCACTGGCTCAAGCTTATCGTTGTTCATAACCTTCTCTTCCTTGACCTTCTCTACGTTGAGCATCTTGCCCCAGAGCGGCAGGATAGCCTGGGTGCGGCTGTCCCTTCCCTTCTTGGCAGAGCCGCCGGCGCTGTCTCCCTCGACAATGTAGACTTCGCACTGCTCCGGATCCTTGGAGGAGCAGTCGGAAAGTTTTTCCGGAAGTCCGAAGCTGTCGGCGAAGGACTTTTTGCGGAGTGCGTCCTTGGCCTTGCGGGCGGCTATGCGGGCCGATGCCTCGCTCACTGCCTTCTC